>NZ_JAGHWR010000020.1:0-60608 GCF_017746155.1 Xanthomonas sp. D-36-1 | reverse complement strand
GGTTCGATGTGCGCATCGACCCATTATTGGTGCTTGAGCGGACGAAATAGCGCGCTGGCAACTGGTGCGTCGCATGATTGTGCGCACGTGCGCGCGACGATGGCGAGCGTAGTGAACGGGCCTACCCTCACCCCATCCCCTCTCCCGCAGGAGAGAGACTTACGCTCGATGGACTGATCCTGCAGCCGGCCGTTGCTCCTGCACGCT
Organism: Xanthomonas sp. D-36-1; assembly: GCF_017746155.1. NCBI lineage: Bacteria > Pseudomonadati > Pseudomonadota > Gammaproteobacteria > Lysobacterales > Lysobacteraceae > Xanthomonas > Xanthomonas sp. D-36-1. The sequence continues at coordinate 60,401 of NZ_JAGHWR010000020.1, read as the reverse complement.
GCACACACCCGGTCAGCGGCGACCTACCCGTTGTGCTTGTGTTCGCCAGCGGGCTTTGCGGTATAACCGAAAACGACCGTCGCGCGCCGCTGCAGCTGAACGCTTGAGTTGCTGACGGTCGGTCCGTCGCTTCGGCGTCGGGCGTGCTTCATCTCCCCTCCCCCGACTGCAGGAGATGTGCGACATGCGCAACGAGCACCTCAAACCGACCCTGGGCACCTGGCAGTTGTGGGGCATCGCCGTGGGGCTGGTGATTTCAGGCGAGTATTTCGGCTGGAGTTACGGCTGGGGCACCGCCGGTACGCTCGGCTTTCTGGTGACCACGCTGCTGGTCGCGGTGATGTACACCTGTTTCATCTTCAGCTTCACCGAATTGACCACCGCCATTCCCAATGCGGGCGGGCCCTTCGCCTACAGCCTGCGCGCGTTCGGCACCTATGGCGGCATGCTGGCGGGCCTGGCCACGTTGATCGAATTCGTCTTCGCGCCGCCGGCCATCGCGATGGCGATCGGCGCGTATCTGAATGTGCAGTACCCCACGCTCGATCCGCGCATCGCAGCGATTGGCGCCTACCTGGTCTTCATGAGCTTGAACATCGTCGGCGTGGCGATTGCAGCCACCTTCGAGCTGATCGTGACCTTGCTGGCAGTCATCGAGTTACTGGTGTTCATGGGTGTGGTGGCGCCGGGTTTCAGCGTGGCGCGCTTCACCGCCAACGGCTGGGCCGGCAGCGACGTGTTCGGGCCGGCGGCCATTTCCGGAATCTTCGCCGCAATTCCGTTTGCGATCTGGTTTTTTCTGGCGATCGAAGGGGCAGCGATGGCGGCCGAAGAAGCCAAGGACCCCAGGCGCACGATTCCGCGCGCCTACATCGCCGGCATTCTCACCCTGGTGATCTTGGCGCTGGGGGTGATGGTGTTTGCCGGCGGCGTCGGCGACTGGCGCCAGCTGTCCAACATCAACGACCCGCTGCCGCAGGCGATGAAGGCGGTGGTCGGCAACAGTTCCACCTGGTTGCACATGCTGGTGTGGATCGGCTTGTTCGGGCTGGTGGCGAGTTTTCACGGCATCATCCTGGGCTATTCGCGGCAGTTCTTCGCGTTGGCGCGTGCCGGCTTCCTGCCGCATGGGCTGGCCAGGCTCTCGCGTTTTCGCACGCCGCATCGCGCCATTCTGGCCGGCGGCGTCATCGGCATTGCCGCGATCTGCAGTGACAGCGTGGTCAAGATCCAGGGCATGTCGTTGACCGCAGCGATGATTACCATGTCGGTGTTCGGCGCGATCGTGATGTATGTGATGAGCATGCTCAGCCTGTTCAAGCTGCGTCGCGTCGAACCGGGGTTGGAGCGTAGTTTCCGCGCACCGGGGTACCCGGTGGTGCCTGCCATTGCGCTGCTGCTGGCGCTCGTGTGCCTGGTGGCGATGGTGTGGTTCAACCCGATTGTGGCCTTGATCTTTCTGGGCCTGCTGCTGTTCGGTGCGGTGTGTTGCGTCCTCAGCCTGCGCACGCAGCACACGCCCGCGGCCAGCGCCGGATGAGCGGCTTTGCCTTCACCGCAGGCGGCGAGCGTTTTCGGTTTGCCGATCTGAAGCAGCTGCTGGCCAAGGCGACGCCGGCACGCTCTGGTGACCAGCTGGCCGGACTCGCCGCCGATTCCGGCCTGCAGCGCGTCGCCGCACAGATGGCGCTGGCCGATCTACCGCTGCAGCATTTCCTGCAGGAGGCGGTGGTGCCTTATGAAGCGGACGAAGTCACCCGGCTGATCATCGACCAGCACGATGCCGCTGCATTTGCCGCTGTGGCGCATCTCACCGTGGGCGGCTTTCGCGATTGGCTGCTGAGTGCGCAGGCCGACGAAGCCGCATTGACCGCGTTGGCCCCCGGCCTGACGCCGGAAATGGTGGCCGCGGTGTCCAAATTGATGCGGGTGCAGGACCTGATCCTGGTGGCGCAGAAAACCCGGGTCGTCACCCGCTTTCGCAACACGCTGGGGTTGCGCGGACGCCTGTCGACGCGCCTGCAGCCCAACCATCCGACCGATGATGCCACCGGCATTGCCGCCAGCGTGCTCGACGGATTGTTGTACGGCAACGGCGATGCAGTGATCGGCATCAATCCGGCCAGCGACAGCCTGGCCGCAACCACCGCCTTGTTGCGCATGCTCGATGCGGTGATCAGCGGTTATCGGATCCCCACGCAATCGTGCGTACTTGCGCACATCACCACCACCATCGAAGCGATCGGCCGTGGCGTGCCGGTGGACCTGGTGTTTCAGTCGATCGCCGGCACCGAGGCGGCCAATGCCAGCTTCGGCATCAATCTGGCCTTGCTGCAGGAAGGTTACGAAGCGGGCCTGTCGCTGCGCCGCGGCAGCGTCGGCGATAACGTAATGTATTTCGAAACCGGCCAGGGCAGCGCGTTGTCGGCCAATGCGCACCACGGCGTGGATCAACAGACCTGCGAGGTGCGCGCCCATGCGGTGGCGCGCCACTACAAACCGCTGCTGGTGAACACCGTGGTGGGCTTCATCGGGCCGGAATATCTCTACGACGGCAAGCAGATCATCCGCGCCGGGCTGGAGGATCACTTCTGCGGCAAGTTGCTCGGCGTGCCGATGGGCTGCGACATCTGCTACACCAATCATGCCGAAGCCGATCAGGACGACATGGATATGTTGCTCACCCTGCTCGGTACTGCCGGGATCAATTTCATCATGGGCATTCCCGGCTCCGACGACGTGATGCTGAATTACCAGACCACCTCGTTTCACGATGCGCTGTATGCACGCCAGGCGCTCGGCCTGCGCGCTGCGCCCGAGTTCGAACAGTGGCTGGAGCAGCACGACATCCTGCAGCTGCGCGATGGTCGCTTCGAACTTGGCAGCGAAGTACCGGCGCCATTTCGGCGTGCATTGGCACAGGTCAGCGGTAGAACGACGCCATGAGCACGCCCTCCAGACCGCCACGCGATGCCTGGGCGCAACTGCGCCAACTGACCCCCGCGCGCATTGCGCTGGGCCGGGTGGGGACCAGTCTGCCCACGGACGCGCACCTGGAGTTCCAACTGGCGCATGCGCAGGCACGCGATGCGGTGCATCTGGCATTCGACCCGGCACCGCTTCAGGCCGCGCTGGAGCGACGCGGGCGCAGCAGCATCTTGCTCCAAAGCGCTGCGGCCGATCGTCATCAGTATCTGCAACGTCCCGATCTGGGACGGCGTCTTGCCGAGGAAGCCGCCGCCCAGCTACGCGGCCTCACGGCCGTGCATGGCGGCAGACATGACGTTGCGGTGGTGGTCGCTGACGGGCTGTCCGCGCTGGCCGTCCATCGGCATGCGGCGCGCATGCTCGACCAGATCGACGCACTGGCGTCGCAAGAAGGTTGGTCACTCGCCCCGGTGGTATTGGTCAGACAAGGGCGCGTGGCGATCGGCGATGAGGTCGGCGAGCTGCTCGACGCGCGTGCCGTGATCGTGCTGATCGGCGAACGGCCGGGCCTGAGCTCGCCCGACAGCCTGGGCCTGTATCTCACCTACACGCCCCGCGTCGGGCTCACCGATGCAGCGCGCAACTGCATTTCCAACATTCGCGCCGAAGGACTGAGCTACGCCGAGGCGACCCACAAACTGGAGTATCTGCTGCGCGAGGCATTTCGCCGCAAACTCTCTGGCGTGCAGCTGAAAGACGAAGCCGAGCAACCTGCATTGTTGGCAGGCCCTGCCGATGCCATGCCGCGCACGTTCTTGCTGCCTGACTGACCTGCGCGGCGTGTGCGGGACCCGGGATCGACACCGCTCAGCAAGCAATCACTCCGTTATTTCAATGCCCCATCCTGCATATTGCTGGCGGCATAGGTGCTGGTCTGCAGCTCGTTGTCATGCGGATGGCGCAGGGCATTGCGTACATCATCGGGAAGCTTGTCGACATCCAGCATCACCTTTCCCGAATGCACATCACGCACCACCGATGCAGGCAGCACGAAGTCGCCGCCGTTTTCGATATTGATGACCAGCTCGGCCCCCTCGTTGCGGATGTCGCGGATGGCACCGACGCCGACTTCGCCATCGCGTAGAAACACCATCTGGCCAATTTCAATTTGCTGCATGTTCGATCTCCTGGAATGGCGTCATCACGCAAGCGCGCTGTGCCGGTGGCAGATCATCGCGCTGCGGTGCGTTGGCGTGCGGTGAAGCGCAGATCACTGTGGCGTGGGTGCGTGCAGCAAGGCGCCGCTTGGCAGTCGGGCCGGCTGCCCGGCAACGCGCTCGAACTCGCTTACATCGTGCGAACAGAACACCTCCACCTCACCGCCGTGCTGTTGCCGTAGCGCGCGCAGACGCTGCTGGTTGGTCAAGCGCGCAGTCCGGTCCTTTTCCAGCATCCATTGGTAAGCACGCAGCCCCGGCGTGCAGTAAGGCGCATCTGCATCCATTTCGCGATGGAAGAAATATGCATCACCTGCCAGCAGCAGCCATCGCTCCGGCGTATGCACCGCAACCGCGGCGTGACCCAGGGTGTGGCCGGGAAGCGGCACCATCAGCAGTTCTGGCGGTAGTCCATGCAGGTCGCGCACGCATTCCAGGCCCATCCAGTGCTCGCCTGCTGCGCCATCGTAGGTGCGCCACTGCCCACGCGTAGACCACTGCTGCGGACGAAAGCGCTGGCGATCCATCCAGGTACGCTGTGCCAGTGCGGCATCGCGCTCGCTCGTCATCAGGTGCACGCGCGCATGCGGAAAATCGTCCAGCCCGCCGGCGTGGTCGAAATCCAGATGGGTCAGCACGATGTGCCGCACATCGCGCGGATCCAGCCCGAGCCGTTGTATCTGCCGGATTGCGGTCATGTCCTCGCGCAAGTCTGGCTTGACCAGCGCCAGAAAAAATCGACTCAGAAGCGCGCGTGGCTCGGCCACATCGCGCAGGCCGAAACCGGTATCGATCAGCACCAACCCGGCGCTGGTTTCCACCAGCAAGCAATGGCAACACAGATGGCCGCGATCCAGTACCCCCGGCGTACGGCCGTCCATAAGATGGCCGCCTAGCGGGCAGGTGGAGATGCAATTGAGGTGATGCACGCGCATCGGCGCGCTCCGCTTGGCGGGCCAGCATTGCAACGCAGCCGTTGCACAGCGGTGAGCGGTACCGATCGCGCAACCAGCGCGCATACGCCACCTTGACGGTGGCGTATGCGAGGCAGGTGTCAGCGCAGCGGAACGTCCGCCACCTTGTCTTGATAATCCTTCTTCGGGTCTACGCCCAACAACACCTTGATTCCTGCCAGCAGGCTCGACTCGTTGAGCCAGATCTGCGCATGGTCGGCATCCAGGCGCAGCAGCGCCAAGTTCGGATCGGTCTTGCCGCCTTCGTACCACGCGGCGACATATGGATTCCACAACCGGTCGACCATGGCCGGGTCGGTGTCTTCGCGCAGCGAGCCGCTGATGCTGGCGAACAAGTCGTGGCCCTTGCTGCTGAAGGCGCCGATGACGCGGCGGCCCTGCCCCAGCATGGCGATCAGCGCGTTGTCCTTGGATGTAAAGAACCAGATCGGCCCACCGCTATCGCCCTCGATCTGTGCGGTCATCGGACGCGCGTGGCCGTCTTCGACACCGTCCAGGCCCAGCATCACGGTGCGATCTGATTTGAGCGCCTTCCAGAATTTTTCCTGCAACTCTTTGGTGTCTGCCATTTCGATTCCTGACATGCGCGTGGTACGCGGGTGAGCCAGTCTGAAAGGCCCGGCGCCCACGGCATGTGAGGACGCGCCGTCGATCGCCGTCGTTGTGCAACCGCAATATCGTCCGCGTGCGCGCGAGGTCCGTTGCGACAGTATTGGGCCGCAAAGCGTGACCGATTCGCAGTTCCGGGACATTGGCTGATACGTCATCAGCCAAGACATGAGCACGGCAGTAGGATCGGCCGGCCGCCCCTGCGGCACGAACGAGAACCGCGCATGGCAACGAGCTTCGTGCACTTGCGTTGCATTGCTCGGAATCCCGCAGCGGCCGGACACCTGTTGCGATCGTTCACCAGGCCAGCGCGCAACAGCGTCGTGACCGCTCCTGGCTTACCCGGCATCTGCAGCGTCTTGCGCACGCGTCCCCTCCCGAGAGAGCGCCACCACATGTCTGCATCGCATATCCGCAAGACCTGCATCGCCGCCGCATTGCTGAGCCTTGCCAGCGCCACTGCACTAGCACTGACCGGCACCGCCACACGGCCGCAACTCACCAGCAGCGAAGCGAGCACTTATACGATCGCCAAAGCCTTGGCCAAAGCCGGGCCGATCAGCGCATTGGTGACCGACAACTGGAACCCGACCGCAGGTGTCGCCCTGCTCAGTGCCGACTACGCGGTGGCTGCCGACGGCTCCACGCGCTATCGCAGCGTGCAATCTGCCATCGATGCTGCCGTGGCTGCCGGCGGCACGACGCGCCGCTACATCAGCATCAAGGCAGGCACCTACACCGAGCTGGTCTGCGTGCCGACCAATGCGCCACCGCTGACGCTGTTCGGGCTGGGCACAAACACCGGCGACACCGTCATCCGCTTCAACAACGCCAACCCCACTCCCAAGCCAGCGGGCACCGCAAGCCATCCGTGTGCGAGCAATGCGTCGGCGACCACGGTGGGCACCTCCAACAGCGCGACGTTCACGGTGCGCGCAGCGAATTTCGAGGCGCGCCATCTGCACGTGGACAACAACTATGTGGAAGGCACCTACACCGACAAAATCAATCAGCGGTGGCGCTGGCTGTGCGTGGCGACAAGGCCAACTTCCAGGATGTCCTGCTGACCGGCAACCAGGACACCTTGTTGATCAGCGCGACCAGTGCGTCCGATGTGATCCGTGCGTATTTCAAGAGCAGCACCATCGAAGGCGATGTCGATTTCATCTTCGGCTCCGGGGTCGGTGTTTTCGATGGCGCCACCATCCGTTCCACCGGCGCACGTCTGGGCAGCAGCCCCGGCGGCTATATTTTTGCCCCCAGCACGCGTCCCGGCAGCAGCTACGGATTTCTGGCGATCAACAGCAGCTTTACCGGTGTCTCCGGCTCTCCGGACAACAACACCTATCTTGGGCGTGCCTGGGACGAAAGCGTCGGCAGCCTGAGCGCCTACGTCAATGGCACTTCGCCCAATGGCCAGGTGACGGTGCGTGACTCGACCTTGGGCAGCCATATCCGCAAGACCGCGCCATGGAACGCATCGACGGTCGGCCGCCCGTATTGCAGCAGCAACTGCACCAATTCGGCCAACCGTTTTTACGAATATAAAAATAGCGGTACCGGCGCGGCCAATTGAGTCAGCGCTTGGCCGCAACTGCGTCGCAAGCCGGGCATTGCCCGTGCTTGCTGCGTAGCGCGACGAGCTGGAAGTCCTGCCGCGATGCCTGCCCGCTGTCGGCGTCGCGCAGCACGCGATCATCTCGGCCGCGACGACCGCAGCGCGCCGGCTGCCGGTAACAGAGCGTGCGAACGGTTCGACTGCGACGCCTTGATCCAAGGCCTGCGCAAAATTGGCGGTGTCATGATCTCCGCGCTGTGCTGCCAATCGCCCCGATCCGAACACGACAGATCGGGCCGCCGCGCCCGCCACGCATATACGCGCATGCAGCACGCAGCTGACGTACCGGCGCCGCTTAATCGGTGCCACTGGCAGCACGCCAGCAATGCCAGAGCTGTTGCATCGGCGGCGGGTACGCGGGCTTGCCCGCCAGCTCGCGCTGCAAGCGCAGCCGTGCCAGACGCGACCACACCCGGTGCGGCCGTGCCAAGGCGACTTTGCGCGGCCAGGCCTGCAGCAGCTGCGAGCGCCAGGCGGGCGTGGCGATATCGCCCGGCGCTGCGCCGTCGCCAGCCACGCGTTGGCGTGCATCCAGCCATTGCACCGCCACCGCAGTGGCATCGCCAGGCCGCGCCCGTGCGAACAGCACCGCTTCCACCGCAACCACCGCCTCGGCGAACGTGCGCAATGCCCCTAGCGCGTGCTGCAGCGATTGCGGCTGGACGCGTGCGGCCTGCATGGCAGGCAAGGTGTCGGCCAGCTGTGACCACGGCGCACGGACCGGCTCAAGCACGCGCCCCAACGGATGCCGCGAGCGCTGGCTCGACCAGTCACGCAGCTCCTGCTGCCACCACGCCAGCTTGGCATCGGCCGGCAACGGGTCGCCGGCGATATTCATGATGTCTTCCCATTCCTGCAGCAACGCGAACCAGGCAACGGCCAGGCGGCGTTGCGGCTCGGGCACGAACGGTTCGGCAACCGACCATTCCGGCCAGCGGGTTGCCCACTTGTCGAGAAAACTGTCGAGGGCGCTGGATTGGCTCATGGCGGGTCCAGAAAAATACCAAGAAAGATCAGATCTGCGGCCACGTTGCCGGATTCCAAAGCGCCCGCGGCTGCTCGACCAGCACATCGGCCTGCCAGCGCGACGGGTCGTCGTCGTCCAGACGATAGCCCCACAGCGCCGCGACCGACGGCATCGCCGCCGCGCGCGCAGCCACGATGTCGCGCTCATCGTCGCCGACATACACGCATTGCGCAGGTGCAACGCCGATGCGTTCTGCGGCTATCACCAGCGGCAACGGATGCGGCTTGCGCTCGGCCAGCGTGTCGCCACCAATCAGCACTGCGCAGCGCTGCTCCCAGCCCAACTGCGGCAGGATCAGGCGCGCCAGATATTCGGGCTTGTTGGTGACGATGCCCCAGACGCAGCCGGCATCCTCCAGCCGCATCAGCATCTGCTCGATGCCATCAAACAGCTGCGACTGCGTACCAATCAAGCCCTCGTAGCGCTGCAGGAATTCCGGCACCAGCGCAACGCACGCCGCGGCATCGAGCTCGGCAAAGGCCACGCCGAGCATCGCACGCGCACCTTTGGAGACCACCGGGCGCAGCGAAGCCAACGCAACGGGCGCACGCCCACGCGCATCCAGCATGGCGTTGACCGTCGCGAGCATGTCCGGCGCGCTGTCCAGCAAGGTGCCATCCAGATCGAATAGCACCACCCGCGGAAAACCCACAGCAGCAAGAGCTGTCGTCAATTGCATATCGCCCGGCACGCCACCGAGACCATCAAGACACCAACCAACGGCCGTTGCGAATCCCAAATCCCGAATTTGGAATCCTGGCTCCTCACGGCTTCACCGCATACGCCAGGTAATTCACCTCGGTACGCGAAGACAGGCGGGCGCGATTGCGCCACGGCTCGTACAGCATGCCGCTGACGTCTTCCAGCTGCAGCCCGGCGTTGCGCAACCATGCCGCAAGCTCGGCCGGCTTGATGAAATCCTTGTAGTGATGCGTGCCCTTGGGCAGCAGACGCGCGATGTATTCGGCGCCCACCACCGCCAGCGCGAACGCGGCCGGGGTGCGATTGAGCGTGGACAGGAACAGCTTGCCGCCCGGCTTGAGCAGGCTGGCGCAGGCACGGATGATCGCGGTCGGATCCGGCACGTGTTCGAGCATTTCCATGCAGGTCACCGCATCGAAACTGCCGGCCTGCTCGGCGGCCAGGTCTTCCACCGATTGCACGCGATAGTCGACCTGCACGCCCGATTCCAGGCTGTGCAGACGCGCCACCTTGACCAGTTCCGGCGCCAGGTCGATTGCAGTCACCTGCGCGCCCAGGCGCGCCATCGACTCGCTGAGCAAGCCGCCACCGCAGCCGACGTCGAGCACGCGTGCACCGGCAAGTTCCAGCCGCGCGGACACATACTCCAGACGCACAGGATTGAGCGCATGCAGCGGCTTCTGCGGGCCGTCGGCATCCCACCAGCGATTGGCCAGTGCGGCGAATTTATCCAGCTCGCTCTGATGGAAATTGCTGGATTTGGCGTGCGTATTCGAATTCATGCGGGGGGCTCCGTGATGCGGTGACGCGCGCTCAGGCGCGGACGGTGCGGATGCGTTCGCGCCATTGCCGCGCGTTGGCGACCAGGGCGGCGGTATCCATGTCGATGAGCTCGCGCTGCACCAGTTTAGGCTTGCCGGCGATCCACACATCGGTGACCTGATGGCGGCCGGCCGCGTAGATCAACTGCGACAACACGTGGTGCAGCGGTTGGGTTTCCAGTGCAGACAGGTCCACGCAGGCCAGGTCGGCCTGCTTGCCGACCTCGATCGAACCGATGGTGTCGCCGAAGCCCAAGGCACGCGCGCCGCCCAGGGTGGCCGCGCGCAAGGTAGTGGCCGCGTCCAGCGCGGTCGCATCGTTGGCCACGGTCTTGGCCAGGATCGCGGCGGTCCGGTTTTCGCTGAACATGTCCAGGTCGTTGTTGCTGGCGCAGCCGTCGGTGCCGATGGCCAGATTCACGCCCGCACGCTGCAGCGCGCATGCCGGGCAAAAACCCGAGGCGAGCTTGAGGTTGGATTCGGGGCAATGCACCACGCTGACGCCGCGCTCGGCGCACAGATGGATTTCCGCATCGGTGAGCTGGGTCATGTGCACCGCGATCAGGCGGTCGTTGACCAGGCCCAGGCGATCCAGCCGCGCCAGCGGGCGCTGGCCGTACTGCTTGATCGAATCGGCCACTTCCTGCGCGGTTTCGTGCGTATGCAGATGCACGGGGATGTCGAGCTGGTCGGCCAGCATGCGCACGCGTTCGAAGTTGGCATCGTTGACGGTGTACGGCGCATGCGGGGCGAACGCGGTACTGATCAACGGATCGTCGCGCCATTGATCGTGCAACTCGCCGGCACGCGCGAAGTATTCATCGTCCGACGATGCCCAGGCAGTGGGGAAATCGATGATCACCGCGCCCACCAGCGCGCGGAAACCGTGCTGCTTGTAGACGGCCGCCTGCACATCGGCGAAGAAGTAGTTTTCGTTGACGCAGGTCGTACCGCCGCGCAGCATTTCGGCGATTGCCAGCGTGGTGCCATCAGCCACGAATTCCGGCCCGATCACCGCCGCTTCCACCGGCCAGATATGCTGCTGCAACCACACCATCAGCGGCAGGTCGTCGGCGACGCCGCGCAGCAGCGTCATCGGATTATGCGTATGCGCATTGACCAGGCCGGGCATCAACGCAGCATCGGGCCGCGACACGGTCTGCTTGGGCGCAAAACGCGCGCGTGCGTCGGCAATCGGCAGCACGGCAACGATGACGCCGTGAGTGACCGCCACCGCGTGGTCTTCCAGCACCACCGCATGCGGTTCGATCGGCACGACATAGCCGGCCTCGATCAGCAGGTCGCAGGGTTCGGGCGGGGCATTGGTCATGAGTGGATCCATTGAAGTTAGTTGCCGAACGGCCAGGAGCCGTCGGAGCGTGACACAGGCGCATACCGCGTGCCGTCGTAGCGCAGCAGCTGGCGCTGGCGGTGCGTGCGCTCGATATCCTCTGCATCCTCGACCGTGGTCGAAGTCACCAGGTTGGCAGTAAGTGCGATGTCGGCATAGCCCGCGTGGACCGGCGCGTCCATCGACAGGGTGAGCGTGCCGCGCTCGGTCACCACACCCGTCGCGCCCCAGTTGCATGGTTCGCCTTCCACCCGCCGCCACACAGTCAGATCCCGCTGCAGCACCGGGCGCAACCGGCGCTGTTCGCGCACCAGCAAGGTCAATGCGTCGTTGCTGTCGAAATCCGGGCAACTGGGCCCGCGCGCAACGCTGTGCACTACCACGCCAACCGCGCGCACGCCCGGTGCCAGGTCATAGCGTGCGGTGTCCAGGCGCAGACTGTCGGCAGCAAGTTCGAAGCCGGCATCCTCGCCCATGTCCTGCGTGTACAACGCGACGACCTGGGCAGTGCGGGCATCGAGCATGGCTACGCGCAACTCAAGGTTGCGTTCGCCTGCCTCGGTGGTGGCATCGCCGGCGAACGCAATGGCCGCCAGCCGTATCGATGGGTCGTACGGCCACGGCTTGCAGGTCTGTGCCACCGCATGTTCGACCGGCACCGCCCCTGCGGCGCCGGATGCCGCACCAGCTGCCACCGCTGCCACGCTCTGCGCGTCGCAGGCGGTGGCGGTTTGCGCAAGCACCGGGCAGGCGGCCAGCATGCCGCTCAGCCCGGCCAGCAACGCAACGCGAACGCGCGTCAGGTGGGTGCGGACGGCGCACGGGACCTGCGGTGTCCGCATGCTAGGCGCCGATTCCGGACACGGGCCGCCCAAGCCTGGCGACTGGGCAGTCGGTTTGTCAGCTGCTCCTAACGCCATCAGGACACTGGCACTGCATACCGCTCGACCGGACCGGCGTCCCAGGCGCATCCGGATTACTTGACGCGCGCCGAGTATTCGCCCGAACGGGTGTCGACCTTGATGATTTCGTCCTGGTTGACGAACAGCGGCACGCGCACCACCGCGCCGGTTTCCAGCGTGGCCGGCTTGCCGCCGCCGCCGGAGGTGTCGCCGCGCACGCCCGGGTCGGTCTCGGTGATCTTGAGTTCGACGAAGTTCGGCGGCTGCACCCAGATCGGCGTGCCATTCCACAAGGTCACGATGCAGTCTTCCTCGCCCTTGAGCCACTTGTCGGCGCCACCCATGCCGGCCTTGTCGGTCTGCACCTGCTCGAAGGTTTCCGGGTCCATGAAGTGCCAGTACTCGCCATCGCTGTAGAGGTAGCGCATGTCGGTATCGACCACGTCGGCCACTTCCACATCGTCGGTCGCCTTCATGGTCATTTCGACCACGCGCCCGGACTTGATGAAGCGGTACTTCATGCGGGTGAAGGCCTGGCCCTTGCCCGGCTTGACGTATTCGGTCTCGGTGATGACCGCCGGCTCGTTGTTGACCAGGATCTTCATGCCGTTCTTGACGTCGTTCATGCCAACAGTGGCCATGGTGCAGCTCCTCGATAAGACCACGACCCGCCACGCGGTGGCAGGTCGGATTAGAATGGGGCGCCCGCCGCAACCGGCGGGCATTTGGTTTTGTGACCGCACATGATAACCGCAGCCCCCCTCGCCTTACAGCCATCCCCGCCCCCCGCCCTGCCGCCTTCGCGCTGGCAACAGCAATGGCGCGACGCCGTGCGCGATCCGCGCGTGATGCTGCAGCTGCTGGGCCTGGATGCGCAGGCGGCGGCGATCAGCGATGCCGCCGCCGCGCAGTTTCCGCTGCGGGTGCCGCGCGCGTTCGTGGCGCGGATGCGCCATGGCGACCTCCATGACCCGTTGCTGCGCCAGGTGCTGCCGCTGGATGCGGAAATGCAGCCGGCTCCCGGCTTCGGCCTGGACGCGGTCGGCGATGCCGCCGCCAGGACCGCTGCTGGGGTGATCCAGAAATACCGCGGCCGCGCCTTGCTGATCGCCACCGGCAGCTGCGCGGTGCACTGCCGCTACTGCTTCCGCCGCCACTTTCCGTATGCCGAAGAGACCGCTGCGCGCGATGGCTGGCGCGACGCCGTCGTCGCGATCGCCGCCGACCCAAGCATCGAGGAAGTGCTGCTTTCCGGCGGCGACCCGCTCTCGCTGGCCACGCCCAAGCTGGCCGAACTCACCGACGCCCTGGCCGCCGTTCCGCACCTCAAACGCCTGCGCATCCACAGCCGCCTGCCGATCGTGCTGCCCGAGCGCGTGGATGCGCCACTGCTGGCCTGGCTGCGCAGCCTGCCGTGGCCGGTGGCGTTCGTACTGCATGCCAACCATGCCAACGAATTCGATTCCGCGGTGGACGCCGCCGCGCAGGGGCTGCGCGAGGCCGGCGCACAATTGCTCAACCAGGCCGTGCTATTGCGTGGCGTCAACGACAGCGTGGATGCGCTGGCGGCGTTGAGCGAGCGCAGCTTCGCCGCCGGCGTGCTGCCCTACTACCTGCATCAGCTCGACCGGGTCGCCGGCCTGGCGCATTTCGAAGTGGACGATGCCCGCGCGCGCGCGCTGCATGCCGAGCTGGCCGCGCGCCTGTCCGGCTATCTGGTGCCACGATTGGTGCGCGAAATTCCCGGCGATACCGGCAAGCGGCCGTTGTAACCGCCCTTACCTCAGCCCGATCCGTCGTAGCAGCGCACCCGGGCGCGATGGAGCTTTACCGGTAACGCCCGGTCGCGCCCAGGTGCGCTCCTACGCTGTTATCCAGCGCTGCGCGAAGTCCCCGGCGATGACCGCTGCAACGACCCAAACACGCTTTTCCCAGCAGCGCACCCGGGCGCGATGGAGCCTTACCAATAAAGCCCGTTGCACTCAGGCGCACTCCTGCGCTGCTCAGCCTGCCGCGATCAGCTTGACCATGTCGGTCGGGCTCAACGGCCTGCTGAACCAATAGCCCTGGCCCAGATCGCAACCGCGCTCGCGCAACAGGTTGAATTGCGCCTCCTGCTCGATGCCTTCGGCAACCACGGTGATTCCCAGCGAGTGCGCCATGTTGATGATCGCGGTGGTCAGCGCCAGATCGTCCGGGTCGCGCTGCAGGTCGGCAATGAAACTCTTGTCGATCTTGACCCCGTCCACCGGCACCTGACGCAAATGGCTCAAGCCGGAGAAGCCGGTGCCGAAATCGTCCAGCCACACCTTCACGCCGGTGCGGTGCAGTTGATCGAGCAGGCTGGCAGCCATCATCTCGTCGCCGATCACGGCGGTCTCGGTCAGCTCCAGATGCAGGCGCGCGGCAGGCAGTCCCGACTCGGCCAGGCACCCGGCCACGGTGTCGATCAGCGCACCGCTGCGCAGTTGCCGCGGCGAAACGTTGACCGACACGAACAGGCCCTCGCCCAACACTGGCCACTGCGCCGCCTCCAGGCAGGCCGCGCGCAGTACCTTGGGGCCGATCACTTCGATCAGGCCGCTCTGCTCGGCAATATCGATAAAGGTGGACGGCGCAATCGTTCCGAGCGCCGGATGCTGCCAGCGCAATAGCACTTCCACGCCCACCAGCACGCGGTCGCTGGTGCGGTAGATGGGCTGGTAGACCAGGCGCAGCTCGTCGCGTTCCCAGGCCCCGCGCAACTCGTGCTCCATGTGCACGCGGCGTTCCACCGCGTGGTCGGCGGCGCGGCTGTAGAAGCGATGGCAGTTCTTGCCGGCCACCTTGGCCTGGTACATGGCGATGTCGCCATTCTTCAGCAGCGCGGTGGCATCGCGCGCATCATCGGGGAACAGCGTGATGCCGATCGAGGTCCCCAGGAACACTTCGCGGCCCTGCACGTTCAACGGCCGGCTCAGTTCGTGCACCAGCCGGTCGGCCAGTTGCGCCGCCAGCAGGCTGACATCGCCGCTCTGCAGCAGGATCACAAACTCATCGCCGCCGAAGCGCGCCAGAATCGCATCGTCGCCGCCCAGCGCGGCAACCGCGCGGCTGATGCGGCTGGCGAACTGCAGCAAGGCTTCGTCGCCGGCCTCATGGCCAAGCGTGTCGTTGACGCGTTTGAAGTCGTCGATATCGGCGAACAGCAAGGCCAGCTTGCTGTCGGTGCTGCGCGCGGTGTGGAGCAGATGATCCAGACCCTCGCGAAAGCCTAGGCGGTTGGTCAGCCCGGTCAACGCATCGGTGTAGGCCATATGCCGCACCTCGCGGTCGTGCCGGGCGATGCTTTCGCTCATGCGCCCGAACGCGGAAATCAGCTCGCCGATCTCGTCGTTGCGCGGATGCGGCGGCAGCTGCACCGCGTAGTCGCCCCGTTCGATCTGCTTTGCCGCTGCCGCCAGCAACCGAATCGGCGCCACCAGCGTGCGCTGCACGTAGATGGCCAGCAACACGCCCAGCCCGACCAGCGCGGCCAGCAGGACCAGCAACCAGCCCAGATCGCGCTTGCCGATGGCGTTGAGGTTCTGCACCAGGGTGAGATTGGCGCCGGATTCGATCTTGCGCACCCGCTCGCGCGACATGCCCACGCGCACCCCACCGATGCGCTGGTCGCCGATCTTGATCGGCACCGTCACATCCAGCACCTCCGGCGAGGACTGCAACACCATCGCCTGCGCCGCCAGCGCCTTGGCGGCGAGCGGATCGGTCATGGCCTGCCCGTAACGCTGCAAGGTCGGCGTGCCGTCATGAACCAGCCGGCCGTGGCGGTCGAACACCAGTACGTAGCTCACCACCTGCTGGCGCGAGGCATTGCGCACCAGCGCGCCCACCGCGCCCAGATCCGAGTAATACAAGGGGTTGGCCAATCCGGAAGCCAGCTCGGTCGCCAGCGTTTCGCCGCGCGTGCGCAGGCTACAATCGAACAGCTCGTGCAGGATTTGCGCACTCAAGCCGCGCACTTCGCGCTGCATCGCGCTTTGTCGCTGCAGCAGCGAAGCCAGAATCGCACCGACCAGCAGCAGCGTCAGCGCCATCACCAAGAGAAAGCGTGCCTGCAAGCCGAAGCGCACCTGAGTCATTCCACGTGATCCCTGACGCGTTGCACGCCCGCGCTCAACTCCTGCAGACGTCGGCGACTAGCGGAATCCAGCGGACGAAACCCGGTGGTATCGAAAAAGCGTTTCAGCGCCGGGCCCGCCTTGGGATCTGAGGCGGCCTGCAGCAACACCACCCGCAGACGCTGCTCCACGGCCGGATCCATTCCTGCGCGCACCATTTCCACCGCGCGCGGCACCGGCGCGGTGCGGTGCACGATGCGGAAGTCGCGCTTGAACACCGGTGGCATGTGGCGTTCGTCGTCCCAATCGACGTTGCTGAGCGCGCCCACGTCGATCAGGTGTTTGTACACGAACGCGGCAACGTTCAATTTCGACCCCACCATCAGATAGCCGGCCGATCCGCGCGCCGGGGTGTCGTCGGCCGACAGCAGCACATCGCACGCGATGCCGTTGCGCAGCAGTTCGAGCATCGGTAGCAGGTAGCCGCTGGTGGACGAGGCGTTCTGCAATGCCAGGGTGTGGCCGCGCAACTGCGACAGCGAATGGATCGGGCTGTCGCGGCGCACGAAGAACAGCGTATGGAAATCGCGCAGTCCGCCACGCTCGGTCATGAGCAAGGGGTGCGCGCTGCCGCGCTGTTCCAGCAGCATCGCCGCACCGGTCGTCTCGCTGACCCAATCGACCCGGCCACGCCGCAGATAGCTGGACATCTGGCGCGCATCCGGCGCCATCAGGATTTCGCCGCGGCGGATCCCGACCTCGCGCATGCGCGGCACCACGTAATCCAGCAGGGGCTTGAGCTGCTCGTAATGGCTGGCGGGATCATCGCTGATCCGTCCAAGCACCAGGACCGAGGAAGGCGCTGCCGCAGCCGTCACGGCCAAGCCTGCCCCGGCAATCAGCCAGCAGGCAATCAGACACCATCGTAGACCGCGCAAAACGGACACTCCCCTAGAGCCGCGGACAGCCTAGCCGAATCTTCGAAGATGTGACAGACGTCAGTTTCCGGCCTGTCTGGCAAGCATGGCCATGCGCTGCGCATCGGACAGGATGCCGCGAATCAGTCGCACCTCCTGCTCGGTCATCTCCGCGCGCAGCAACAGCCGGCGCAGCTTGCGCATCGCCGACTCCGGCGCACGGCCCTTGTGGAAGTCGATCTCGTCCAGCGTGTCGCCCAGCTGGCCGAACATCCCTTCCAGCTGTGCGTGGCTGGCCGGTCCGTCGCGCAACCCGGAAGCCGCTGCCGGAGCTGGTTCGGCCTCGCCTGCCGCCAGTTGCGCCAGTCGTACTTCATACGCCAGCACCTGCACGGCCGCAGCCAGATTCAGCGAACTGAACTGCGGATCGGAGGGGATATGGACCGCGGCGTGGCACAGCTGCAGCTCATCGTTGGTCAGACCGGTGCGCTCGCGGCCGAACACGAAGGCCACTTCGGCCGGCTCGCCCGCCTTGGCGAGCGCGCGCTGCGCGCCCTCGTCCGGCAGTAGTTCTTCCAACGCGACCCGGCGCGCGCGCGCAGTGCAGCCAATCACCAGCGTGCAGTCGGCCACCGCTTCGCCCAGCGTCGCGAAGATCGGCGCCTGGCTCAGCACGTCTTCGGCGCCGGCCGAGCGCCGGTAGGCATCTTCATCGAGTGCGCGCTCGGGTGCCACCAGCACCAGGCGCGAGACCCCCATGGTCTTCATCGCACGCGCCGCGGCGCCGATGTTGCCTGGATGCTGGGTACCCACAAGAACAAATCGGATGCGCTGGCTGACGGACATGAACGGAGATCGGGAAGCTGTTCGGCCGTAGATGGTAAACTGCGCGGCCGGCTTTCGCGCCGGACCGCTCTTTTACCTTCGCCATTGTCCGATTCTGCCTTCACGGGAGCTTTCACCATGCAGAAACCCGCCGTCACCGTCATGGTCAAAGCCGCCCGCCTCGCCGGCAATGTGCTGTTGCGCGGTATCAACAAGCTCGATGCGCTCAATGTGGTGCAGAAAGGCAGAATGGACTACGCCAGCGAAGTCGATGCCGATGCCGAGAAGGTCATCATCAAGGAACTCAAGCGCGGCTACCCCGAATACGCCGTGTTCGGCGAAGAAGGCGGCGTGCAGGGCGGCAAGAGTGGTCGCTACACCTGGGTCATCGATCCGCTCGACGGCACCAGCAACTATCTGCGCGGCTTTCCGCATTACTGCGTGTCGATCGCGCTGGTGGAAAATGGCGAACCGACCGATGCGGTGATCTTCGACCCGCTGCGCAACGAGTTGTTCACTGCCAGCCGCGGCGCCGGCGCGGTGCTCAACGACCGTCGCATCCGTATTGCAGAGCGCAAGGATCTGGAAGGTGCCATGGTCCACACCGGCTTCCCGCCGCGCGAACGCGCGCGCGCCAGTGCACAGCTCAAGTGCGTGGATGCGCTACTGGTGCAGGCCGAAGACGTGCGTCGCACCGGCTCGGCGGCGCTGGACCTGGCGTATGTCGCCTGCGGCCGCGCCGATGCCTATTTCGAAGCGGGGGTCAAAGCCTGGGACATCGCCGCTGGTGTGTTGCTGGTGCGCGAGGCCGGTGGCCGCGTCTGCGACTACAAGGGCGCCACCCCGCCGCGCATGGACAACATGGGTCCTGAGACGCAGCAGATCGTGGCCGGCAACATCAAGATCAGCGATGCATTGCAAAAGGTCATCGTCAACACCGGCTACGCCCGCGAGTTCGACGCCAAGTTCTGATCGCCCCACACCCCGGGTTCTAAGCGACGCCTGCACAACGTAGGAGCGCGCCCGGGCGCGAGGAGCGTTCCCTGCAAAGCCTCTCGCGACCGGGGTCGCTCCTACACACGGCGCAGTAAACGCACAAGGCCGGGATCGCTCCCGGCCTTGTGCGTTGGGTGCCGCTGTGACAGCGCTAAGCAGTGACTAGCGCCGATGCAGGACCTCAGGCGATCGCGGCGTGGTAGCGGCGCTCGACTTCTTCCCAATTGACGGCGTTATAGAACGCGCCGATGTATTCCGGGCGACGGTTCTGGTACTTCAGGTAGTACGCATGTTCCCACACGTCCAGACCCAGGATCGGCGTGTTGCCTTCGAACAGCGGGCTGTCCTGGTTGGCGGTACTTTCCACCACCAGCTTTTTGTCCGGGGTCACGCTCAGCCACGCCCAACCGGAGCCGAAGCGGCTGACGGCGGCCTTGGTGAAGGCTTCCTTGAACTTCTCGAAGCCGCCGAGATCCTTGTCGATCGCCTTGGCGACCTCACCCTTGGGCTCGCCGCCACCGTTGGGCGACAGCACGGTCCAGAACAGGGAGTGGTTGGCGTGGCCGCCGCCGTTGTTGCGCACCGGACCCTGCAGGTTTTCCGGCAGGCTCTTCAGCTTGGAGACCAGTTCTTCGATCGGCAGATCGGCGTACTCGGTCCCTTCCAGCGCCGCATTGACGTTGTTGATGTAGGTCTGGTGATGCTTGGTGTGATGGATTTCCATCGTCTGCGCATCGATGTTCGGTTCCAGCGCGTCGTAGGCGTAGGGCAACTGCGGAAGGGTGTAAGCCATGCGTATCTCCTGGACTTGCCGCCCGGCGAAGGCCGGGCGTTGCGGGGTAGATGGTAAGGACGGCGGCAGCGCTTACCAAGGGTGCTGGTAGGGAAACTTCATCCCATCGCATGCCGCACGATGTTCGCCGCACACCTTGCACCATGTCCCGGTTACTTGGGCGTGAACCACCCCGGTGCCGGCCACGTTCAAAGTCGACACAGTCGCGCATCGGCATACTTGCTCTGCCGCACCCATTTTTCGGACCGTCTTCATGCGCAAGCCCGCTTTGCTCATTGTCGCCATCGCGCTGCTCGTTGCCGGCCTGTGGGGCATGCGCGCGATGCAGACGCCCAAGCCGCAGTTCGCGCCGCAACTCAATGCACCGATCGCCGCAACCGCACCGACGCGCGAGGTGCCGCGTCTGCCCGCCTTTCTGCCGACCGAGGCAATGGCCACCATCGTACTGATCCAGCGCGGCGGCCCGTTTCCGCATCCGCAGGATGGTGGCGTGTTCGGCAATCGCGAGCATCGCCTGCCTGAGCGCCCGCGCGGCTATTACCGCGAATACACTGTCGATACCCCCGGCAGCCCGGATCGCGGCGCGCGCCGCATCGTCACCGGCGGCACCCCACCCGAGGCGTGGTACTACAGCGACGATCATTACCAGAGCTTCAAAGCCTTCGATGGCCCGACCCCGGACCAGGCACCGTGAGCGCTGGCGACTTCGCGCTGGATCTGTCCGATCCGCAGCAATCGGGGGTGTATCAGGCCGAGACCGACGATCTGGACACTATGGCCGCGCTCGCGCGCGATGCCGGCTTACGCATCTTGCGCGTGGATCTGACCACCTGCAGCGACAAACGCATGCTACTGATGCGCCTGGCCACGCAACTGGATTTCCCAACCAGCTTCGGCCGCAACTGGGACGCGCTCAGCGATGCCCTGCGTGACCTGGCGTGGCTGCCTTCGCCACATGGCTATGCACTGCTCATCGACAGCGCCCAGGCGCTGGCCAGCACGGCACCCAACGACCGCGACACCTTGCTGGATCTCCTCGACGAAGTCGCAAATGCCTGGGCAGCGCGCGGGCTGACCTTTGCGGCGTTCGTTGCGCCAGCAAGCGCCTGCGACTGAGGGCAGCCAGCAGAACGCCTGCGCAACCAGCCGAGCGGACACACCTGGCACCGGCGCCACACGCCCATTGCAGAAGCCCTGGCTTCATGCATGCCGCCGCAGACCTGATGCGCGCTTGCGATGTTGCATAGGCATCGCGCGGCGCTGGCGGTCAGCGATGGTACTTCTGGCGAATACCGATCGCGGCACACCCGCATCCAGCGGCGCCCGGGCGCGATCGCACGCCACCATCGCCCTGCCCCGCGCCAGAGCGGCGCGCGTTAGCGTGCCGGCCAACGATCAACTATCCAGCTCGCTCCAGCGCGCGTACGCCGCATCCAGTTGCTTTTGCGCATCGCCCAACGCTGCGGTGTGGGCCGCCATCGCCGCACTGTCGCGCTGATAGAAAGCCGGCTCGTTCATTGCCTCAGTGAGCGTGGCCACTTGCTGCTCCAGCGTCTCGATCAGGACAGGCAGTTGCTCCAGTTCGCGTGCATCCTTGTAGCTGAGCTTGCGCTTGGCAGCAGCGTCCGCCGGCACCGCAGCCACGGGCGCGGTCGCCACCGCGGTAGCCGACGCCTTGGCCACCGCCATCGCGTTGCCCACCGGCGTACGGCGCTGGCGCAGCGAATCGCTGTAGCCGCCGATGTAATCGCCAATCAGGCCGTCGCCCTCCATCACCAGCGTGGAGGTCACCACGTTGTCGAGGAAGTCGCGGTCATGGCTGACCAGCAGCAGCGTACCGGAGTATTCGCCCAGCAATTCCTCCAGCAGCTCCAACGTTTCCACGTCCAGGTCGTTGGTCGGTTCGTCCATCACCAGCAGGTTGGACGGCTGCGCGAACAGACGTGCCAGCAACAGGCGATTGCGCTCGCCGCCGGACAGGCGCGTGATCGGCGCGCGGGCGCGCTCGGGCGTGAACAGGAAATCCTGCAGATAGGCGTGCACGTGCTTGCGCTTGCCGTTGATTTCCAGGAAATCACGGCCCTCGGCCACGTTTTCGATCGCGCTCCAGTCTTCGCGCAGGGTGGAACGGTATTGGTCGAAATACGCGATCTGCAGATTGGTGCCGATGCGGATTTCGCCCTGCTGTGACTGCAGATCGCCCAGCAACAGCTTGAGCAAGGTGGTCTTGCCGCTGCCATTGGGGCCGATCAGGCCGATGCGGTCGCCACGCTGGATGATGGTGGAAAAATCCTTGACCATCGTGCGCGCACCGAACGCGAAGCCAACCTCCTTGGCCTCGATCACCTTCTTGCCGGACGCCTCGCCTTGCGAGACCTCCATGCGCACATTGCCGGTGAGCTCGCGGCGCTGCACACGCTCGTTGCGCATCGATTCCAGACGCCGCACGCGACCCTCGTCGCGGGTGCGCCGGGCCTTGATGCCCTGACGGATCCAGATCTCTTCCTGGGCCAGCAACTTGTCGAAGCGCGCATTCTCCTGCGCCTGCGCATTGAGCCGTTCCTCGCGGCGACGCTCGTAGTTGGCCCAGTCGCCTGGCCAGCTGGTGACCTGGCCGCGATCGATTTCAACGATGCGGGTGGCCAACGCACGCAGGAAGCGCCGGTCGTGGGTGACGAACAGCACGCTGCCGCTCCAGCCCTTCAGGAAGGTTTCCAGCCAATCGATGGCTTCGATATCCAGATGGTTGGTCGGTTCGTCCAGCAGCAGCACATCCGGCGAGGACACCAGCGAACGCGCCAACAACACGCGGCGCTTCATGCCACCGGACAGCCGCGCGAACTCCGCATCGCCATCCAGTTCCAGCTTGGTCAGCGTCTCGGTGACGCGTTGATCCAACGCCCACCCGTCGGCCGCATCAATCTTGGCCTGCACCTTGCCGAACGCATCGGCGTCGAACACATCGGCATGGCTGAGCTGATGGAATTCGGCCAGCCAATGGCCCAACTCGCCCAGACCATCGGCCACCACGTCGAACACGCTGCCACCGGTCCCCTGCGGCACCTCCTGCTCCAGCCGCGCGATACGCACACCCTGTTGCACGCGCACTTCGCCATCGTCTGGCTTGAGCTCGCCGGCGATCAATTTCATCAAGGTCGATTTGCCGGCGCCATTGCGGCCGATCAAGGCGATACGCTCGCCCGGCTCGATTGCGAGGTCGGTTTTTTCCAGCAACAAGGGGCCGCCGACGCTGTAGTCGACGCTTTGCAGAGTGATTAAAGGCATGGGCCAATTGTACGGGATTGGTGATTGGGGATTCGGGATTGGCAAAAGCGCACGCTGTCGCGGTGACCAATCCCGAATCCCTACTTCCCAATCCCGGGCTAAAATGCGCCATGAACGAATTCTCCGCGCTGCCGCTGTCGCCGGCCCTGGCCCCCGGCATCGACGCCCTTGGCTACACCGTTTTGACCCCCATCCAGGCGCAGAGCCTGCCGCCGATCCTGCAGGGGCTCGATGTCATCGCGCAGGCGCCGACCGGCAGCGGCAAGACCGCCGCGTTCGGACTGGGCCTGCTGCAAAAGCTCGACCCCGCACTCACCCGCGCACAGGCGCTGGTGCTCTGCCCCACCCGCGAACTGGCCGACCAGGTCGGCAAGCAGCTGCGCAGGCTCGCCACCGGTATCCCCAACATGAAGCTGGTGGTGCTTACTGGCGGCATGCCGCTGGGCCCGCAGTTGGCTTCTCTCGAAGCGCACGACCCGCAAGTGGTGGTCGGCACGCCCGGCCGCATCCAGGAACTGGCCCGCAAACGCGCCCTGCATTTGGGCGGCGTGCGCACGCTGGTGCTGGACGAGGCCGACCGCATGCTCGACATGGGCTTCGAAGAACCCATCCGCGAGATCGCCAGCCGTTGCGACAAACATCGTCAGAGCCTGCTGTTTTCGGCCACGTTCCCGGACAGCATCCGCACGCTCGCACGCGAGCTGTTGAAAGAACCGGTCGAGATCACGGTGGAAGGCGCCGATAGCGCACCGGAGATCGATCAGCAGTTCTTCGAGGTCGACCCGACCTATCGGCAAAAGGCCGTCGCCGGCCTGCTGCTGCGCTTCAATCCCGAATCCAGCGTGGTGTTCTGCAATACCCGCAAGGAAGTGGACGAGGTGGCGGGTTCGCTGCAGGAATTCGGTTTCTCTGCGCTCGCCTTGCATGGCGACATGGAACAGCGCGACCGCGACGAAGTGCTGGTGCGCTTCGTCAACCGCAGCTGCAACGTCCTGGTGGCCAGCGACGTGGCCGCACGCGGGCTGGACGTGGAAGACCTTTCGGCCGTGGTCAACTACGAGCTGCCCACCGATACCGAAACCTATCGCCACCGCATTGGCCGTACCGCACGCGCCGGCAAGCACGGGCTGGCGCTGAGCCTGGTTGCCCCGCGCGAAACCGCTCGCGCGCAGGCATTGGAAACCGAACAAGGCCAGCCGTTGAAATGGTCGCGTGCACCGCTGGCCACTGCGCGTCCGGCGCAACTGCCGCAGGCGGCAATGACCACCTTGCGCATCGACGGCGGCAAGACCGACAAGCTGCGCGCCGGCGACATCCTGGGCGCCCTGACCGGCGAAGCCGGGCTCTCCGGCGCGGCAATCGGCAAGATCGCCATCTACCCTACCCGCTCCTACGTGGCCATTGCCCGCGCGCAGGTCGCCAAGGCGCTGGCACACTTGCACGCAGGCAAGATCAAGGGACGCCGGTTTCGGGTAAGCAAGCTCTAAACGCAGCGCGGCCGGCGTCGTGCCGGCCGCCGCTGTTCAGCAGGAGCAATCCTGGATGCAGGCGCTGCCACGCACCCAGCGTCGCTTCCAGCGCTTGGACTCAGTAAGAAAGCGTCGCCAACAGCGGTACATCGTTCGCCCACTTCTGGCGACCCTGCAGTCCCTGCAGCTCCACCAGCACGGCTGCGCCAACGACTTCAAGTTCGAGTTGGGCAGCAAGTCCCAAGGCCGCACGCAGTGTGCCGCCGGTGGCCAGCACGTCGTCGACAATCAGCACGCGCGCCCCGCGCGGCAGCGCATCCTCATGCATTTCGATGCGATCGGTGCCGTATTCCAGCGCATATTCCTGGATCAGCGTGCGCCCCGGCAGCTTGCCCGGCTTGCGCACCGGCACGAAGCCGGTCCGCAGTTCGCGCGCCAGCGCCGCCCCCAGAATGAAACCGCGCGCCTCGATACCCAGCACCGCATCCAGCGGCGTGGTCCGCCACGGCTGCGCCATTTCGTCCAGCGCAGAAGCGAAATCCGGGCCATCCGACAGCAACGGAGTAATGTCCTTGAAGACGATGCCTGGCTTGGGGAAATCGACGATGTCGCGAATGCGCTCCGACCAATGGTTGGGTCCGGAAGTATTGGTGCCGGCGCAGCGGCTGCAGTCAGTCATGAGGGCGGTGGCGTGGTGGCCGGTGGGGTTGCGCCTATTCTAGGCTGCGTACGCCATCCACGCCGGATTGACGGCATACCTGCATCTGAGCGCGTCAGGAACTGCACGACAGCATCGAACACCCGGCGCGATCGCGTGCCCATTCCGGCCGCCGCGCCGCAAATGCATCGCGCCCGGGCTGATCGTCGTATGGGCGGCGCATGACTTCCAGCAACTCCTGAACCCCGGACGGGTCCCCCTGTTCGGCACGGTCGATCGCCTGCTGCGCCAGATAATTGCGCAATACATAGCGCGGGTTGGCCAGGCGCATGCGCGTGTGTCGCTCGTCCGGCGGCAGTGGATCCTGCTGCAGGCGCGCGGCGTAGCGCTGCAGCCATTGCTGCAGCTGCGGCGCATCCGCAACGCGTTTGTCTTCGTCGTAAAAGGCCGCGCGCAGCTGCGCGGGGTCCGGATGGTCGGGCGACAGGTCGATCAGGCCACGGAAGGTCAGCGTCATGTCCATCTCGGATTCGCGCATCAGTGCGCGCAGCGCGTCGATCAGCTGCAGATCCTCGTCGCGACACTCTGCCAACCCCAGCTTGGCAGCGGTGTCGTGCCGGTCGCACGCCAGGTAGGTATCGCGAAAACGGTCCAGCCCGTGTTGCAGCGGGGCCTGGTCGGGAAACAGCGGCGCCAGCGCCTGGGCAAGCCGGCCCAGATTCCAGTAGGCCACTTGCGGCTGGGTGCCGAAGCGATAGCGCCGCCCCTGCGCGTCGGTGGTATTGGGCGTCCAGTCCGGGTCGTAGTCGTCGACCCAGCCATACGGGCCATAGTCGATGGTCAAACCAAGGATGGACATGTTGTCGGTATTCATCACCCCATGCACGAACCCGACCCGCAGCCAATGGGCCACCATGACCGCGGTGCGCTCGCAGACCTGCGTAAACCAGTCGGCGTAGAGCGCCTCGCCGGCACCGGCCAACGCCGGGAAATCGCGGGCGATGGTGAAATCCACCCACTGCCGCAGCAAAGCGATATCGCCGCGTGCGCTGGGCAATTCGAAGTTGCCGAAGCGGATGAACGAGGGCGCCACCCGGCATACGATCGCGCCCGGCTCGCGTTGCGGGTGGCCGTCGTAGAACATGTCGCGCACCACCGCATCGCCGGTGCCGACCAGGCTCAAGGCACGCGTGGTCGGCACGCCCAGATGATGCATGGCCTCGCTGCACAGGAATTCGCGGATCGACGAGCGCAACACGGCGCGCCCATCGGCGCCGCGCGAATACGGCGTCGGGCCGGCACCCTTGAGTTGCAATTCGTAGCGACCGCCGTCGGTTCCGATCGCCTCACCCAGCGAGATCGCCCGCCCGTCGCCAAGCTGCCCGGCCCAATGCCCGAACTGGTGCCCACCGTAGTTGACCGCCCAAGGCTGCATTCCCGGGTACAGCGCATTGCCGCCGAACACCTGGGCGAACTGCGCACTGGCGATCTCGGCCGCATCCAGGCCCAGCACCTGCGCCATCTCCGCCGAATGCGCGATCAAGGACGGAGCAGCGACCGGCGTCGGCAGGACTGCCGACCAAGCAGCGCTCACCTCGCGCCGGCGCGAACCCTCTTCCGGGTCGCCAGGCAGCTGTTGACGCAGACGATTATCGAAGCGCAGGTGTGTCATGCCGGCAAGCCTAGGCCACCGGCGGTGAACCTGGCATGGGCGATACCGCATCCGGCGCTGCCCGCGCACCGTATCTTCACTCGACTGGCGTGTGCCGAGCGGGCTCGTCCTGCACATGCTTGCGACGTGCGATAGCCGCTAATAGCCGCCGGCTGCGGATCGGATGCGAACCAGATAGAGGCGAACGTTGCCGGCTCGCCACATTCTCGCCTGCACTTGCCAGCCTGTTGCGTTCGTACCTGCCCCCCTCCCGCCCACCTGACGATACTGCCCATGCCCTCGCGCGCTTCCCGCTGGTTCCGTCCTGCCATTCTGCTGCTCGGTTCGTTGACCATGACGGCCTGCAGCAGCGTCTTCTTTGGGAGCATCAATGCTGCATCCAGCCGGTCGGGCATCGTCGAGCATCGCGACCAGGTGTTCGATCCCGAACACGGCCTGGCGTTGGATGTCTATCAGCCTCGCGGTGCAGTCGACGCGCCAGTGGTGGTGTTCTTCTACGGCGGCACCTGGAAGCGCGGTTCACGCGCCAACTATCGCTGGGTGGGCCGCGCACTTGCGCGCCAGGGCGTGGTGGCGATGGTGGCCGATTACCGCAAGTATCCGCAGGTCGGGCTGCATGGGTTCATGTCCGACGCGGCAGGCGCCACCGCTTGGAGCTACCGCCATGCGCACGAGTACGGCGGCAACCCGAGCCGCCTCGCGGTGATGGGCCATTCGGCAGGCGCGCATATGGCCGCGCTGCTTGGCACCGATGCCCGCTGGCTGCAGGCGCATGGCCTCAAACCTAACCAGTTGTGCGGCGTGGTGGGCCTGGCCGGGCCGTACGACTTCATGCCGATGACCGATCCCGAATTGGTCGAAATTTTCGGCGATGCGCCGGCAGCGCAACGGCAATCGCAACCGGTGCGTTACGTCGGCGGCGACGAACCGCCCATGTTGCTGCTGCATGGCGATGCCGACCGCGTGGTCGAACTACAGAACAGCATCTCGCTGCAGCAGGCGCTCACGCGCGAAGGCGGCAGCGCCGAACTGAAGGTCTACCCGGGCATGGGCCATCTCGGCATCCTGCTGGCGCTGCGCAAATCGCCCGAGCGCTCGCAGGTGCTGAACGATACGCTGCAGTTTGTGCGCCAGTGCCGGGCGCCTTGAACCGCAGTGCGTCCTGCCGTGGTTGCGAATTGAGTGATTGCTGCGAACGGCTGATGGGCAGCGGTACCGACGTCGGTGTCGCTGGGTAGCCATTCGGATCCGGAATGAGCGAATGCGTGGCGATGAGAGCGCCATGTCGTAGCAGCAGACAGCGGGCGTAAAACAGTCCCGCCCACCTACACTCACACCCGCTCTCCCTACTCTCCGATGCCGTCACTTGGCCGGTTTGCTTCCCATCAGCTCGAACGGTCCGCCTTTCTTCAGCGCAGCCTGATACGCCGGACGCGCTTGGATCCGTTCCACAAACGCATGCAGACGCGGGTATTTCTCCAGACCGCCGCCGCGTGCAGCAGCGGCCTGTACCGGGAAGCTCATCTGGATGTCGGCGGCGGTGAAGCGTTCGCCAGCGAACCAGTTGCCGGCCTGCAACGACTGCTCCATCCAGTTCAAATGCAAGGTGAGCTGCGGTCCCACAAAGCCCGACATCGCCTTGTCCACGATTGCACGCGCGATAGGCTTGGCGAAGAACGGCATCGGCGCGCTGCGGATGCGACCGAAGATCAGGGTCATCAGCAACGGCGGCATCGCCGAGCCTTCGGCGTAATGCATCCAATAGCGGAACTGCAGGCGCTCTGGCGAATCCAGCGGCCGCGGCGACGGCGACAACGCGCACTCGGTGTCGTAGCGCTCGGTCAGGTACTCCAGGATCGCCCCAGATTCGGCCACGACCAGGTCGCCATCGACCAGCACCGGCGACTTGCCCAGCGGATGGATCGCGCGCAGCGCCGGCGGCGCCAGCATGGTCTTGGGGTCGCGCTCATGGCGCACGATCTGGTAAGGCAGCGCCAGTTCTTCCAGCAGCCACAGCACGCGCTGGGAACGGGAATTATTGAGATGGTGAACAGTGATCATGAGATGGCTGCGCGCGGAAAGCGCACATCCTACCGATCCAGGCGTCGTCGCAGTGCGCAAGCAGCGCCCGGCGGACGCTCCAGCGAGGCTCCGCTTGTCTTGCAGGCAAAAAAAAAACGCCAGTCGCTTGCGCGACCGGCGTCCTTGGCAACCTTACGGTTGCAGACGGATTAGACCGCCTGCACCTGGTCAGCCTGCATACCCTTCTGGCCCTGCACGGCGACGAAGGTGACCTTCTGGCCTTCCTGCAGCGACTTGAAGCCGGTGCCCTGGATGGCACGGAAGTGCACGAACAGGTCGGGGCCACTTTCCGGGGTGATGAAACCGAAGCCCTTGGCATCGTTGAACCACTTCACAACACCGCTCTGACGTGATGCGTCTGACATTTTACTAACTCCTGAACTATTGATGGATAAATCGCAGCGTCCGAAAAGCCGGAGCTGAGACTGAGTTGCAGGCGTTGGTAAAGCGGAACGATGAAGCGAGATCTGTAACGATCCGGCTGCACCAGGCCACGATTCACGGTGACCCTTGCAAACACAGTGCGTGCACAGTACTCGTGTTTTCTGCAAAAAGCGACACCCTGCGTCAAATCTTTTGCAGTCAGGTCCAATCCGACGGCCTGTCGGGACTGTCCCCATCCCAATTGGCCGGATGACACTGCCTGACGACCCTACAGCTGCGCAGATCATGGGGGCCGTTAACGACACCTGCCCGGCCATGGTCCGCGACGTCCTGGACCGCGCCTCAGCGCCTGTCGCCCCGCCGTGACCCTTGCAGCCATTCGCCCTCTGAGCCAGGCCCACCCTGCCCTTGGTCGTACCATCCAGCTGTCAGCCAGCCCAGACCCGGCCGACGACGCACCTCTGCCAGATGCAGGCGACACCCGGCACATGAACCGGGCGCGTATCATGAGCGCCCTTTGCAACCGGCATCCTGATGGCCCTCACCGCCACCGTCCGCAGGGCGGAACCCCAGATCAGCGACATGGACCGCGGCTATTACGCCAACCATTCGCTGACCCTGGCCCAGCACCCTTCCGAGACCGACGAGCGCCTGATGGTGCGGCTGCTCGCGTTCGCGCTGTTTGCCGACGACCGTCTGGAATTCGGCCGTGGCCTGAGTAACGACGACGAGCCGGACCTATGGCGCCGCGACTACACCGGCGATCCGGATCTGTGGATCGACCTTGGCCAGCCCGACGAGAGCCGCGTGCGCAAAGCCTGCAATCGCTCGCGCGAAGCGGTAGTGATCGGCTACGGCGGCCAGGCCACCGAAACCTGGTGGAAGAAACACGCCAACGCCATGGGCCGGTACCGCAATCTGCGCGTGATCGAGCTCGACTCGCAGGCCACCGAAGCACTTGGTGCACTGATCCAGCGCGGCATGCGTTTTGACGTGATCATCCAGGACGGCGAAGTGCAGATGCTGGCCGACCACGGCAGCGTCACCCTGACCCCGATGGTGCGGCAAGCCCCGGCCGAATGAGCATGCGTTGCGACGTGCTGGTCATCGGCGCCGGCGCTGCCGGGCTGATGAGCGCCCTCACTGCCGGCCAGCGGGGCCGCAAGGTGCTGGTGATCGATCATGCCAACAAGGTCGGCAAGAAGATCCTGATGTCCGGTGGCGGGCGCTGCAATTTCACCAACACCGGCACCACGCCTGGCAACTTCATTTCGGCCAATCGGCATTTCTGCAAATCCGCACTGGCGCGCTACAGCCCGGCGGATTTTGTGGAGATGGTCGAACGGCATGCCATTGCCTATCACGAGAAAGAGCTGGGCCAGTTGTTCTGCGACATCTCCTCCAAGCAGATCGTGCGCAT
The DNA here is from genome assembly GCF_017746155.1 of Xanthomonas sp. D-36-1. Taxonomy (NCBI): domain Bacteria; kingdom Pseudomonadati; phylum Pseudomonadota; class Gammaproteobacteria; order Lysobacterales; family Lysobacteraceae; genus Xanthomonas; species Xanthomonas sp. D-36-1. The sequence continues at coordinate 29,651 of NZ_JAGHWR010000020.1, read as the reverse complement.
GCTGCTGGACGAATGCGATGCGGCCGGCGCGCAGATCCGCACCCAGTGCGATGTGCTGTCGGTCCAGCGCGGCAGCGACGGCTTCGAGGTCCAGACCAGCCAGGGGAGCGTGCAGACGCAGTCGTTGATCGTGGCAACCGGGGGACTGTCGATCCCCAGCATGGGGGCCAGCGGCTTCGGCTATACCTTGGCCAAGCAGTTCGGCCATGCGCTGTTGCCCACCCGCGCCGGGCTGGTACCACTCACGCTGAGCGGCACGCATCAGGAGCGTCTGCACGAGTTGTCCGGGCTGGCGTTGCCGGTCCAGGCGCAGTGCAATGGGGTCAGCTTTCGCAATTTCATGCTGCTCACCCATCGCGGGGTCAGCGGCCCGGCGATCCTGCAGATTTCCTCGTATTGGCAGCCGGGCGACGACTTGCGGCTGGATCTGCTGCCCGGTCGCGATGCAGCGACGTGGCTGCGCGAACAAAAGCAACAGCGCGGCGCCACCGAGCTGCGCAACGTGCTGGCCGACGTGCTGCCGAAACGGTTTGCACAACGCTTGTGCGAGATATGGCTGCCAGACAAGCCGGTCCGGCAGCTGGATCCGCCGCAGCTGAAAGCCGCCGCCGACCTGCTCGGCAGTTTTCCGCTGATCGCCAGCGGCACCGAAGGCTACCGGACGGCTGAAGTCACCCTGGGCGGGGTCGATACCCATCAAGTCTCCAGTTCGACCATGGAGTCGCGTCTGGTGGCGGGCCTGTACTTCGTCGGTGAGGTGCTGGATGTCACCGGCTGGCTGGGCGGTTACAACTTCCAGTGGGCGTGGGCGTCCGGCCATGCAGCGGGGAGCGTGGCGTAACGCCGATGGCGAGGAGTTGCTGGTCGCCCACCGATCACGCCAGGCGCCTTGAACGCGCGGTCGCGGCATGGGCAGCACGCGGTGAAAGCGGTCGATGCTCCCGCAAGGCAGTTCCACCGCAAATATTGCTCTACGTCTCACACTTGATGCGGCATGCTCCACACACATGGACGTGCCAAACCCCTTCGTGTATTAAAGCCCGTCTCTAGGGAGCCGCGCATGCAAAAAGGCAAAGACCTCACCCTCCGCCTGATGATCGTCGACGACAGCGTGGAGAGTGCGGAGACCATCGTCACCGCGCTGCGCAATGGCGGCATTGCGGTGCGCCCATCGCGACCGCAAAGCCAGGAGGAACTGGCCAGCATGCTGTCGGGCCAGATCGATCTGGCCATCCTGGGTCAGGCGCAGCAGATCCCCATGAGCGCCTTGCAGACCCAGATTGCCGGCAGCGGCAAGGACATCCCGATCATTTTGCTGGCCGAGCGGATCGAAGAGAACGCGCTGGTCGAGGCCGCTTCGCACGGGGTACGCGCCATCGCATTGCGCCACCGCCCCGCACACTTGCTTGCATTGGTGCGCTCGGAATGGGACGACCTGCAGGCCCGCCGTGGACTACGCCGCATCGAAGCCCAGATGCGCGAGACCGAGCGCCGCTGCGACGCACTCATCGCGTCCTCGCGCGACCCGATCGCCTACGTGCATGAAGGCATGCATATCCGCGCCAACGATGCCTATCTGGAAATGTTCGGCTTCGAGTCGTTCGACGATGTCGAAGGCATCTCGCTGCTGGACATGATCGCTGCGCAGTACGTCGACGATTTCAAACAGCTGCTCAAGGCGATGTCCAAGGGCGAGCCGCCGCCGGCGCAGTACAAGCTCGATGCACGCCGCGTGGAAGGCGACACCTTCCCGGCCACGATGGAGTTCGCCACCGCCACCTATGAAGGCGAGCCGTGCATCCAGGTGGTGTTCCGGCGCCGCGAGGAGTTCGACCCGGAGCTGGCGCGCGAGGTCGAAGACTTGCGCCAGCGCGACCAGGTTACCGGCCTGCTCAATCGCCCCACCTTCATGGTGGCGCTGGAACAGGCCGTCGCGCAGGCCGGCCGCAGCGAAGGCCAATCCGGCTTCCTGTTGATCGAGCCGGATCACTACGCACGCATCCTGCCGGAGTTCGGGCTGGATTCGGCCGATGCGCTGATTGCTGCGCTCGCCGCGCACGTGGCGAGCGTACTGGACGACAGCGTGTTGGCCGCCCGCTTCGGCGAACACAGTTTCGCCCTGCTGTTGAACGGAAATTACGCGCGCACGCATGCGCTGGCCGAAACCGTGCGCAATGCGTTCGCGCAGCATGTGTTCAGCGTAGGGACGCGCTCGGCCACGGTGACGGTCAGCATCGGCGGCGTGCAGATCGGCGAGAAGATCGCCAGCATCGGCCAGGTACTCAATCGCGGCACCGAGGCGGTGCGCACCACTGCCGAGCTCGGTGGCAACGCGGTCAGCATCTATGATCCGGCTGCGGCGGATCGGGCCGAAGAAGAACGCATCGAGCGCTGGGTCGAGCAGTTGCGCGAAGCGCTGGTCGGCGACGGTTTCCTGCTGCATTACCAGCCGGTGCTCAACCTGCAAGGCGAGCCGCTGGAGCTGTACCAGGCGTTCCTGCGCCTGGAACGCAATGGCGAAATGATGTCGCCGAACGCGTTCATGGCCATTGCCGAAGAGCACGACCTGGTCACCGAAATCGACCGCTGGGTGGTGGCGCGGGCAATCCGGCAACTGGGCGAACGCCAGCGTGCCGGACACAAGACCCACCTGCTGGTGCGCATCGGGCCGAACTCGTTCTCGGACCCGCAGATGATCGACACCATCCGCGAGCAGTTGGCGGTCTATGGCGTTCCCGGTGAACGGCTGTGGCTGCAGACGCCGGAGTCGAAGGTGTTTACGCACCTGCGCAACGCGCAGCAGTTCCTGGCGGCGGTGTCGGCGATGGATTGCAAGGTCGGGCTGGAGCAATTCGGCTCGGGCCTGGACTCGTTCCAGTTGCTGGCGCATTTCCACCCGGCCTTCCTCAAACTGGATCGTGGCATCACCGGCGACATCGCCTCGGCGCGGGATAGCCAGGAAAAGATTCGCGAAATCACCTCGCGCGCGCAACCGGCCGGCATTCTGACAATGGCCGAGTTCGTCGCCGATGCGCAGTCGATGAGCAGCTTCTTCAGCGCCGGGGTGGACTATGTCCAGGGCGATTTCGTCGCACCGACCGGGCCGTTGATGAATTACGAGTTCGGCTGAAAGCCGGCAGCACCCCCTCGTTCGTACCATCGCTAGGCAACAAAAAACCCGCATTGCGCGGGTTTTTTGTTGCCTGCCAGGCAGCCGGAGACCCGACACCTTACATGGCGCTACCGCTGGCGGCGCGCAGCGCAGCGATGCGCTCTGTGAGCGGCGGATGGCTCAGGAACAGGCGGCGCAAGCCCTCGCCCACCCCGCCGGAGATGCCGAACGCCTGCACTTGCGAGGGCAAGGTGTTCTGGCCATGGTTGAGCGACAGCCGCTCCAGTGCAGCGATCATCTTGCTGCGGCCGGCCAGCTGCGCGCCACCGGCATCGGCGCGGAATTCGCGGCGCCGCGAGAACCACATCGCAATCATGGTCGCGAACAGGCCGAACACCATCTCCAGTGCGAACACGATGACGTAGTACGCAAAGCCGCGGCCACCCTCGCGGTTGCCAGACAAGGCGCTGTCGATGATGCCGCCGACCACGCGGGCGAGCACGATCACGAAGGTATTGAGTACGCCCTGCAGCAGCGCCATGGTGACCATGTCGCCGTTGGCGACGTGGGCGATCTCGTGGCCAAGCACTGCCTCGGCTTCATCCTGGTCCATGTTCTGCAGCAGGCCGGTGGACACCGCCACCAGGGCGTTGTTGCGGTTGGCGCCGGTGGCGAACGCGTTGATTTCCGGGCCCTCGTAGACCGCCACTTCCGGCATGCCGATGCCGGCAGCCTGGGCCTGACGGCGCACGGTTTCCAGCAACCAGCGTTCTGTCGGCGTGCGCGGCTCGGTGATGACCTGCGCACCGGTGCTGCGCTTGGCCATGAACTTGGACAGCAGCAAGGAAATGAACGAGCCGCCAAAACCGAAGATGGCGGCCATCACCAACAGGCCACTCATCTGCGCGGGATTGACGCCCAGCAACGACATGACGATGCCGGCGAGCATCAGCACCGCAAGGTTGGTCAGCAGGAACAGGAAAATGCGGTTGAACATGACGCGATGGCTCCACGGATGCGGGGTGAACTGTTGCGGATCTGCGGGTGTTGCGGCTTGAAATCAAGCAAGCACCTGACCGACGATTCAGCTGCCCATGCCTTCGCCCCCTTATCTCGGCCGCTTCGCGCCCTCGCCCACCGGCCCCCTGCACTTCGGCTCCCTGCTGGCTGCATTCGGCAGCTGGCTGCTGGCCCGGCATGCCGGTGGGCAGTGGTGCGTGCGCATCGAAGACATCGACCCGCCGCGTGCCGAGCCCGGCGCCTGCGAACGTCAGTTGCGCACGCTGGCCGCATTCGGGCTGCACTCGGACCTGCCGGTAATTCGGCAGTCCGAGCGCGATGCGGCCTACATCGCGGCGATCACCCGGCTGCTGCAGACCGGCCAGGCATTCGAATGCAGCTGCAGCCGTGCCGATCTGGCCGGCATGGGCGGCATCCACCACGCCTGCGTCGCGCCGCTGGGCGAGCGCCGCGCGGTGCGCCTGCGGGTGCCGCCGCAACCACCGGTCGGCTTCGACGACGCCTTACAAGGCCCGGTACTGCAGGATGTCTACGCCGAGGTGGGCGATGTGGTGTTGCGCCGCGCCGATGGGTATTGGGCGTACCAACTGGCGGTGGTGGTGGACGATGCGGCGCAAGGCATCACCGACGTGGTACGCGGCGCCGACCTGCTCGACTCCACCCCGCGCCAGATGGTGCTGCAGCGCGCACTGGGCCTGCCGCAGCCGCGCTACTTGCACCTGCCGCTGATGCTGGATCGCGACGGCCGCAAGCTCTCCAAGTCACACGCTGCACCCGCGTTGGACGACGCCGATCCACTGCCGGCCCTGCACGCCGCCTGGGTGGCCCTGGGCCAACAGTCCGACGCGTTGCCGCGGCATGCAGCCGTGGAAACCGTGCTGCGCGACGCCGTGCAGCATTTTTCGCCACGGCTGCTCCCGCGCCAACGCCAGCTGGACCTCGATATGCGCACATCCGACCTCCAGCGTGACTAGAATTGCGCCCCAGCACCGGCATCCGGGCGCAGCATCCCGCGCCCAAATCGCCCTCAGCCTCACTTGTTGATTGGAGTCGTCATGACATCTCGCGTCGCATTGGTCACCGGCGGCACCGGCGGTATCGGTACTGCCATCTGCAAGCGCCTGGCCGACCAGGGCCACCGGGTCGCCAGCAACTTCCGCAACGAAGAAAAGGCACGCCACTGGCAGCAGCGCATGCAGGCACAGGGGTATGCATTCGCCCTGTTTCGCGGCGATGTCGCCTCCTCCGAGCATGCACGCGCGCTGGTGGAAGACGTCGAATCTTCGCTGGGGCCGATCGAGGTGTTGGTCAACAACGCCGGCATCACCCGCGACACCACCTTCCACCGCATGAGTGCCGAGCAGTGGCACGAGGTCATCAACACCAACCTCAATTCGGTCTTCAACGTGACCCGCCCGGTGATCGAGGGCATGCGCAAACGCGGCTGGGGTCGGGTGATCCAGATCAGCTCGATCAACGGGCTCAAGGGCCAGTATGGCCAGGCCAACTACGCCGCCGCCAAGGCTGGCATGCATGGCTTCACCATTTCGCTGGCGCGCGAAAACGCGGCATTCGGGGTCACCGTCAATACGGTCTCGCCCGGTTATGTAGCCACCGACATGGTGATGGCGGTCCCGGAGGAAGTGCGCGCCAAGATCGTGGCCGATATCCCCACCGGACGCCTGGGCCGTCCGGAAGAGATCGCCTACGCGGTGGCGTTCCTGGTGGCGGAAGAGGCTGCCTGGATCACCGGATCGAATCTGGACATCAACGGCGGCCACCACATGGGCTGGTGACGTTTGCTGCAACTTTGCGGTGCAGCATGGATTTTCCTCAAAAACCATGCTGCGCAACATTTTTAATGTGTCCGCTTAAGCAAATAAGGCGTTTTGGCTGTTGCAAGCGCTGCTGCGGTGCGCCATCCTGCGCGCACTATCAGTGTGGGTGAACGTTCCATGGCCGGACTTCGCATCATCAAGAAGTATCCCAATCGCCGTCTCTACGACACGGAAATCTCCAGCTACATCACCATCGAAGATGTGCGCCAGTTGATCATCGATGGCGAAGAATTCGAAGTACGCGACGCCAAGAGCGGCGAGGACCTCAGCCGCGCAGTCCTGCTGCAAATCATCGCCGACCGCGAGCAGGACGGCGAGCCGATGCTCTCCACCCAGTTGCTGAGCCAGATCATCCGGTTTTACGGCGACTCGCTGCAGGGCTTCATGGGCAATTACCTGGAGCGCAGCATGCAGGTGTTCCTGGATCAGCAGCAGCAGTTCCGCCAGCAGATGGGTAACCTGCTCGGGCAGACCCCGTGGGCGATGATGAACCAATTGACCGAGCGCAACCTGGAGTTGTGGCAGGAGTTCCAGCGCAACTTCGGCGCCGGCTTCGGTCGTCCCGGCGGCCCTGGCACGCCGCCGAGCCCACCTGGGGCGAGCGGCCTGGGCAGCGGCCCGATGGGAACAGGCACGCATGGCTCGGCCGGTGGCAATCACGGCACGACCGGCAAAGCCCGCAACCGCGGCTAAGAGCCGCCCACATCATTGCGCAGCCGCCAGGCAGGTGCGGCCGGTGCCGGAATCCTCTTGTGCTACTCGTACGTTCCGGTTCCGCTGCGCGGGCCCAGGCCAGCTGACGACTGGTCGCGCCGTGGTGTCGACCGTTCCAAACATCGAACGCTGCGCCAGGAGCGTCGCGCTCCCAGGCGCAGCCGATCAGCGGCCAGCCTGCGTTGTGCAGGCCGAGCAGATGCGCTCCACGTGGTAGCCGCGTGCACGCAGACGCTCCACCACCCCGTCATTGCCCAGTAAATGCAGCGCACCGACCACCACCAGCGTGGTTCCGCTGCCTTTGCCGAGCCGCTGTTCCAGCCGCGGCACCCAGCGCGCATTGCGCTCGACATTGATGTCCTGATACAGCGCCGGATACTGGCGGCGCATGTCGTCGGCCATCTGCGTGGAGAGCGTATGCACATCGCCGTTGCGCCAGGCTGCATGCAGCTGGCGTAGCTGGTCGGAGGCATCGGCCTCGTCCAGCGATTCTTCCAGCAACTGATGCTGCTCGGTCGGCGACATGCCATCGAGCAAGGCGATTTGCTCGGCGGCGCGCTCCAGGCCGTCGGCCGGTTTGCCGCGCGCCTGCGCCTGTTCCATCAGATAATGATCCAGCCCCGCGTTCGGGTCCATGCCTTGCCGAGTCATCTCCGCCAGGCTGATCGTCAGCGCCACGAACCAGGGCTTGAGCGGCTGCAGGCTCGCCAGCGACATGCCGTACTTGCGCGCGTAGGCGCTCAGCGCCTGCCAGGTCTTCGCATCCAGCGTGTCTTGCAGCGTACGCCCGTCGGTGCGCCGCGCCGCCCGCAACATGCGACTGGCCAGCTCGGGCGATTGCGCATCGTCAGGCGGCAATTCGAACAGCAGGCGGTCGGCCTTGGCGAAGGCCTGCATCACATCCGGCGATAGCGGATAGTCGCTGGGCTTGAGCACATGAAACGAGCCCAGCAGATACAGTGTGCCGCCCTTGCCATCGACCTTCCACAGCAGCGGCACCGGCGGGCCTGCCGGCGCGTGGCCGGCAGCGCGCGCCCACACCGGTAGGAGCGCCCCGCTCCACAAGGCCAGGCCGAGCAGCGCGCCGCTGCACCAGGCGGCACCCCGCTGGCGCGTCGACGTTATCCATAGCCCGGTCACGGTACTTTTCCGCGCATGTGAATGTCGCGCATGTCAGTGCGGCACCTTGTAGGCCTTCTCGCCTGCCGACACCGCCAGATCGATGCGGTTTTCCGGTGGCGGCAGTGGACAGGTGGCGAACGGGGTGAACGCGCATGGCGGGTTGTAGGCGCGGTTGAAATCGACCATCACATGCCCCGAGGCATCGGGCACGTCCAGATCGAGAAAACGTCCGGCCGGATAGCTGCCGTGGCCGCTGGTACGGTCGGCGAATACCACGAACATCGCCCTGCCTGGCTCGCCGATGGTTTCCAATCGGAAGGTCTTGCCGTCGCGTTCGAACTCGATCGCGCCCGCGTTCGGCTGCTCGCTGCTGATCCCGACGATGTCGACGATCGGGATGGTCTTGCCCACAGCGTTGGGCACATAGCGCGCGTTGATGCGCCAGGACGGATCCAAGGGCCAATAGTCCAGGCCAGCGAAGTGCGTGCGCGAACTCGCGTCGGCATGCTTGACCCGTAGCGCATACCGGTCGCCGCGATGGATCAGGCTCAACACGCCCTTGCCGTCGTCGAACCGGATCAGGGTGGGCTGCGGATCGCGGTCGGACTGGAAGCGGATCCGGCTGGTCAGCGGCTTGCCATCGAGGGTCAGCGCCGCACCACGCTCGGGCACGAACCAGACCGTGTTGTTCTCGGTGGACACCATGCCCATTTTCGGCGGGCCCACCGCCAGCTTGATGCCGCTGTCGGCACTGCTGCCGATGTAATGCGCATTCAGCGACAGCCAGTGCAAGCCGACCAGGCTGGTCCAGCCATCTGGTGCGCGTAACTCCTTCAGCCGCGCTTCGCGCCAGGCGGCGGTGTCGGCCAGAAATGTCTTGTCGAGTGCGACCGGCGCGGCCGGCGGCGGTGCATCGCGTCCGCACCCGACCAATATTGCCGCCACCAGCATGCCGAGCAGCCAGCCCTTCCCCCTGTGCACTGCCATCAACGCCCCCTCAAAAACCAACGATCGATATCGCTCAGCGTAAACCGCGCCCAGGTCGGTCGACCATGGTTGCATTGGCCCGAGCGTTCGGTGGCTTCCATATCGCGCAGCAACGCGTTCATTTCGGGCACGGTGAGGCGGCGGTTGGCGCGTACTGCACCGTGGCACGCCATGGTGGAGAGCAGTTCGTCGCGTGCGCTGGCGATGCGGCGGCTTTGACCATGCTCGCGCAGATCGCCCAGCACATCGCGCAGCAGCGCCTCCGGTTCGGCATTGGCCAGCAGCGCGGGAATGCTGCGCACGTGCAGCGACTGCGGGCCGGCGCGGGTGATCTCGAAGCCTAGCGTGGCCAACGTCTCCGCTTCGCGCTCGGCGGTGTCGGCTTCGCGCTCGCCCACTGCCAGCGTCATCGGCACCAGCAACGGCTGCGCGTGCAGGCCGATGCTGTCATGCGCCTGTTTGAGCCGCTCATAACCGATGCGCTCGTGCGCCGCGTGCATGTCGACCACGATCAAGCCTTCGGCGTTTTCGGCCAGGATGTAGATGCCGTGCAACTGCGCGATGGCATAACCGAGCGGCGGCACACCGCTGTCTTCTGCAGTTGCCGGCAATCCGGTGCCGGCCATGTTCGGCATGCCTGCCGATTGCTGCGCGCTGCTCGGCGGTGGTGCATACAGCGCGCTGTAGGCGGCGCGCGCCTCGTCCACACGCAGCCCCAGCGGCGTTTGCGAAGGCGTCCAGCTGGCGTAGCCGTACGTGCCATTGCTGCCCCCAGGCATACCGCCATGACTTGGAGCGCCGCCGCCAGCGAGACTGCCCATTCCACCGGAGGTCGTCCCCATGTCGCCGACGCGATCGCTACCGATGCTGTTTGGCGTGGCGCCGGCACGGGTATGCGCCAAGGCATCCTGCAGGGTGCGATAGACGAAATCGTGGATCAGCCGCGCTTCGCGGAAGCGCACCTCGTGTTTGGCCGGGTGCACATTGACGTCCACACGTGCCGGGTCCAGCTCCAGAAACAGCACATAGGCCGGCTGACGGCCATGGAACAGCACATCGCCGTAGGCCATCTTCACCGCATGCGCCACGCTGCGGTCTCTGACCGAACGGCCGTTGACGTAGAGGTATTGCTGGTCGGTGCTGGCACGCGAGTAATGCGGTTGCGCAACCCAGCCGTGCAGGCGCAGACCGGCGCCGCTGTGGTCCACGCGCAGGGCCTGGCGCGCAAAATCGTCGCCGAGCGTTTCGCCCAGCCGCGCATCCGAATACAGATCGCCCGGCTTGTAACGCCGCGACGGCTTGCCGTTGTGCGAGACGCGCAATTCGACATCCGGCCGCGCCAGCGCCAACGAACGCAACCACTCTTCGATGTGGCCGAGTTCGGTGCGTTCGGCACGCAGGAATTTGCGCCGCGCCGGCACATTGAAGAACAGTTCGCGCACTTCGACCGTGGTGCCTGGCGCATGCGCGCGCGGCACCACCTCGCCCAGGCGGCCGCCGTCGATTTCCAATGCCGAGCCGTGTTCAGCGTCGTGGCGGCGCGAGGTCAGGGTAAAGCGACTGACCGAGGCGATCGACGGTAAGGCTTCGCCGCGAAAGCCTAGCGTGGCGACAGTCTCCAGGTCGTCCAGCGAAGCGATCTTGCTGGTGGCATGCCGCGAGACTGCCAGCGGCAGCTCGTCCGGGGTGATGCCGCCACCGTTGTCGCGGATGCGGATCAGCCGGACGCCGCCCTCTTCGAGCTCGATATCCACGCGCGTGGCGCCGGCATCGAGTGCATTTTCGACCAGTTCCTTGACCACCGATGCGGGCCGCTCGACGACTTCGCCGGCAGCGATCTGGTTGATCAGAATCTCGGGCAACTGGCGGATCGCCATCAGCGCACGCTCCAGTGCGGCACGCGCGAAACGCGGTAGATCGGCGGTGTGACAGGCAAAACGGACATCGGCACGGCAATCCGGCGGCGCGCAGGCGCCGTCATCCAAGGAATCAGTGCGGAATGATAGCCGAGCGGGTCAGCGACTGCCGCCGGCCACGGTGCCGACTGCATCGGCTTCGGCCTGCGCACGCGCCGCGAACAAGGTGCCTGGGGGCGGTTGGCGGGTAAAGAAGGTATCGATGCCGTCCAGCACGGCGCTGGCAATCTTGCGCTGATAAGCCGGATCGATCAGGCGACGTTCTTCATGCGGATTGGAGATGAAGGCGGTTTCCACCAGCATTGCCGGCATGTCGGAGGTCCGCAGCACCGCGAAGTTGGCGCGTTCCAGCTGCGGCTTGTGATTGTTGCCGATGCGCTTGAGCCCACCCAGCACATGGCCTGCGGCATCTTCGGAGGCCTTCATGTGGCCGCTCTGCGCCAGGTCCAGCAACACGTTGGCCAGGGTGCTTTCGGTTTGTTGCAGGCGCACGCCCCCAACCAGATCGGCGGCGTTTTCCTTGTCGGCCAGCCAGCGCGCCCGTTGCGACGAGGCTCCCTTGGTCGACAGTACATACACGGAGGAGCCGGTGGCGCTGCGGTTTTCGGCGGCGTCGGCATGGATGGAAATGAAGATGTCGGCCTTGGCAGCGCGGGCTTTCTGCGCACGCATCGGCAACGGAATGAACACGTCGGTATCGCGCGTCAGGTAGGCCTTCATGCCTGGCGTGGCGTTGACCTGGCGTGCCAGTTCACGGCCCACCGCCAGGGTGACGTCTTTCTCGCGCTTACCGGTGGGCCCCATGGCGCCCGGGTCCTGGCCGCCGTGGCCCGGGTCGATCGCCACGACCAACGGCCGCATACCCGGTGCCATCTTGGTCCGCGAGGCTTCGCTGGGCAGTACCGGACGCGGCGGCAGGTCGTCGTCGCCTGCGGCAGCCGCCACGCTCGAGGCACTACTGGGGGCAGTTGCTGCGGCATTACCGGGCGTCGCGCCCATCGGTGCGCTGCCGCCATTCAAGATCGCAGCTGCAGCTGCGCTGCTGCCCGCCCCCCCTGCACCAGACGGTACGGTGGTGATGGCACCGGCGGCACGGTTCGGCGTGTTGCCGGCAACGCCGGTCGGCGCTGGCGCACCGGTGGTCGCGGAGGTGGCAGGCCGAGGCGTCGGCACACCGGTGGCGACGGTGGTCGGTACCGGGGCCTGAGTGACAGTGGGCATCGCCGATGCCGGCACAGACGGTGCAGACGGCGGCGTCGACGGCTGCGACGGCGGCGACGGCGGCACCGAAGAGGCACGTTGCGCAGACGCGGCCAAGGCTGCCGTTGCGCGTGCCGCTTCGGCCTGCGCATTGAGCGGGCGCGGCGCCGGGGCAGCGGTCGGTGCAGCCGCAGCAACTGTGGAGGCCACCGCCGGCGTCGGATCGCCGGGCCATTCGATCACCAATGTCGACACGCTGCCCAGCGTCTGCATCTGCGGCTTCAGCGGGGTCACCGGCGTTGCCAGTTCGAACACCACACGGAACGTGCCAGGCACCGGCTGGCCGGTGCGCACCGAAGTCACCAACCCGGCGGCAGGCGGCAGCTTGAGACCGCGCACGCCCGAGGATTCCGGAAAATCGACCACCAGGCGCGTCGGGTTCGCCAGCGCCAGCGTCTTGAAGCCGCCGCTGCCGGCCAGTTGAATTTCCGCGCGGGTCCCGGTGGCTCCGGTACTGACGCCGACTCCCTTGATTTCGCCGCCCCAGGCAGCAAAAACCGCCAGGCTCAAGCTGGCGGTCAGGGCGGAACGACAGAAGTTGCGGATCCCCGGTGTCATGGCGCTGGATTCAAGCATCCAACTGCGTGAATTGCAAGGCAATTTCCCTTAATAATCCATAACCTGGCGTTCATTCTTCTCGTGCGGCGGCAAAAAGGGGCTGCAACTGGGGCTGCCGTGACAGTCTTTCCATCCAGGCATGCCCGATCGCACTGCGGCCCAGCAACCGAACGCTGCGGCCTTCGCCGACCACCGCCAGTTCAACGTCCAGATCGACCGGCGGCAGCACGCCGACGCCGCGCTCCGGCCATTCGACCAGCCACAAGCTCGCACTGCCCTCGTCGAGCCCGAGAAAGTCCAGCTCTCCGGCGTGGCCGATGCGATACAGATCCAGATGCCAGGCTTCATCGCCAGTACTCAGCGGATAACGTTCGACCAGGGTATAGGTGGGGCTGCGGATCGGCCCGGTGACACCGAGTGCGCGCAGCAGCGCGCGCGCCAGCGTGGACTTTCCCGCGCCCAGGTCGCCATGCAACTGCACCACCGCGCTCGCCGGTCGCGCTGCGGCCAGCGCTTGGCCCAGGGTTTCGGTGGCCTGCACGTCGTGCAGTTGTCCGTCGAGGTCGATCATGCGATGGCTCCAGCGTTGGCGAGGCGGCGCAGCTCGGGAAGCAGGTCGGTGGGCAGCAGGCCGCGCTCGCCTGCATGCGCTGCCGCATCGCCGGCACAGGCGTGCAGCAAGGCGCCAAGACTGGCGGCATCGAATGGCGAGAAGCCCTGCCCCAGCAAGGCCGCGATGACGCCGGTCAACAGATCGCCCATGCCGCCGACCGCCATGCCGGGATTGCCTGCGTCGATGATGCGCGGCAAGTGACCTGGCGACGCGACCACGGTGCCGGCGCCCTTGAGCACGACCACTGCGTCGTAGCGTGTTGCAAGTGCCGCAGCAGCGGACGGACGATCGCGCTGAATCTGCCGGGTCGACAGGCCCAGCAGACGCCCGGCTTCGCCCGGGTGCGGCGTCAAGACGCGCGGACCACGCACCGGAACGTCGTTGGCGGCCAGCAGATTCAGCCCATCGGCATCGAGCACCACCGCCGTGGCGGCGCCCAGCGCTGCGCGCCACAATGCCTGCGCCCACTCGTCCTGCCCTAGCCCGGGCCCGAGCGCGACTGCATCCGCCGCCTCGGCCAGTGTGGCGATGTCGTCATTGGCCTGCACGGCACGCGCCATCGCTTCGGGGCAGCGCGCCAGCAGTGGCGTGACATGCTCGGCGTGCGTTGCGACCTGCACCAACCCGGCGCCGCTGCGCAACGCCGCTTCGGCGGTCAGCATGATCGCGCCACCGCTGCCGAGATTGCCGCCCACGCACAGCACCCGCCCGGATTCGCCCTTGTGCGTGTTGCGGCGACGTGGGCGCAATTGCGCCGCCAGGGCATCGCTGTTCCAGCTGCGTGCGACTGGCGTGAGCCCGTCGAATGCTGAAACCGGCACCTCCAGCGAAGCCACTTCACGCTCGCCGGCGTGTTCCAGCGCATCGCCGGTGTAGAGCCCCAGATGCGGCACGATGAACTGCAAGGTCAGTGCTGCGCGTACCGCCGCACCGAAGGCCACCCCATGGTCGGCATCGATGCCGCTGGGCACATCCAGCGCAAACACCGGCACGCCCGCCGCGTTGATGGCGTCGATCAAGGCGGCGGTCGCATCGTCCGGTGCGCGATTCAGGCCGATGCCGAACAGCGCATCGACGATCACATCGGCCTGTGCCAGCGTATACGGAAACAATTCGATTGCACCACCGACGGCGAGGTAGTCGGTACAAGCGCGCTGCGCCAGGTCCGAGCCCGGGTCGTGTTCGGGCAGGTGCACCACGCGGACCTGACGCCCTGCGCGGTGTGCCAGGCGCGCCAGCACATAGCCGTCGCCCCCATTGTTGCCGGTGCCGCACACCACCACGAGGCGGCGCGCCTGCGGCCAGCGTTCCAGCAAGCACTGCCAGGCCGCCTGCCCGGCGCGTTGCATCAGGGTGTAGCCGTCGCCGCCGAGCAGCGTGGTGGCCTGCGCATCGAGCGTGCGCGCGGCGGCAGTGTCGTAAAGAGGGAGCGGTGCGTACATGCCGGGAATTCTATACTTGTCGCCATGTCTGCCGTTCTTGCCCGCCCCGACCCTGCCGATGCCGCTGCGCGCATTCGCGTGCTTGCGCGCGAAGCCGGCTTTCAACGCTGCGGCATTACCGGCATTGAGCTGGGCGAGGACGAGGTGCATCTGCGCAGCTGGCTGGAAGAAGGCCTGTACGGGACCATGCATTGGATGGCCCAGCACGGCGACAAACGCTCGCGCCCGCAAGAGTTAGTGCCCGGCACCCTGCGCGTGTTGTCGGTTGGCATGGATTACGGCCGCAAGGACGACGCCGAGGCCTGGAACACCTTGCACGACGGCAACCGCGCCTATGTGGCGCGCTACGCGCTAGGGCGCGATTACCACAAGCTGATGCGCAACCGGCTGCAGAAGCTGGCCGAGCGTATCCAGGGCGAAATTGGCGCATTCGGTTTCCGCGTGTTCGTCGACTCGGCGCCGGTGCTGGAGCGCGCGTTGGCGCGCAATGCAGGGCTGGGCTGGATCGGTAAACACACCTGCCTGATCGATCGCAACGGCGGCTCGTGGTTCTTTCTCGGCGAGATCTACCTCGACCTGCCACTGCCGATCGACACGCCCGCCACCGCGCATTGCGGCACCTGCACGCGCTGCATCGACATCTGCCCCACGCAAGCCATCATCGCGCCCTACCGGCTGGATGCGCGCCGCTGCATCGCATACCTCACCATCGAACACGACGGCGCAATTCCCGAAGACATGCGCAAGCCGATCGGCAACCGCATCTTCGGCTGCGACGACTGCCAGCTGATCTGTCCCTGGAACAAGTTCGCCAAGCGCACCGACGAAGCCGATTTCCGCGCCCGAAACGACCTGGACGTGGCCACGCTGCCGCAACTGTTCGCCTGGAATGAGGACGAATTCCTGCGTCGCACCGAGGGCAGCCCGATCCGCCGCAGCGGACACGAGCGCTGGCTGCGCAACATTGCCGTGGGCCTGGGCAATGCGTCTGGTACGCCAGAGGTGCTGGCCGCCTTGGAAGCACGTCGCGACGACGACTCGGCGCTGGTGCGCGAACACGTTGGCTGGGCGCTGGCGCAACACGGTCTTTGACCGGCACAGGCCACTTGTGAGTGCGTTGCGCATGCGGCAGCTGCGGCCTGCACGTGCACGTGCACGTGGCCAACGCTGCGGCACTGTGCCAACGGCGTTCGCCGGCCAATCACCCATCACCGTCGTCGCTACGGGATAATGCAGCGATGGCCGACCGCAACGAACAGATCCTCACACCCAGCCAGCTCAATTCACTGGCGCGCGACCTGCTGGAAGGCAGTTTCCCGCTGGTGTGGGTGGAAGCCGAACTGAGCAGCGTCACCCGGCCCTCGTCGGGACATCTGTATTTCACGCTCAAGGACGCGCGCGCGCAGATCCGCTGCGCGATGTTCAAGCCCAAGAGCACCTGGCTGAAATTCCAGCCGCGCGAAGGCCTGCGCGTGCTCGCGCGCGGGCGCCTGACCCTGTACGAAGCGCGCGGCGACTATCAGCTGGTGCTCGACCATCTGGAAGAAGCCGGCGAAGGCGCCTTGCGTCGCGCCTTCGACGAACTGCGCGCGCGTCTTGCCGCCGAAGGCCTGTTCGATGCAGAGCGCAAGCAGGCACTGCCTGCGCATGTGCAGCGGCTGGCGGTGATCACCTCGCCCAGCGGCGCGGCGGTGCGCGATGTGCTCAGCGTGCTGGCGCGGCGTTTTCCGCTGCTCGAAGTGGACCTGCTGCCT
This sequence comes from Xanthomonas sp. D-36-1, assembly GCF_017746155.1. NCBI lineage: Bacteria > Pseudomonadati > Pseudomonadota > Gammaproteobacteria > Lysobacterales > Lysobacteraceae > Xanthomonas > Xanthomonas sp. D-36-1. Next base: position 13,315 of record NZ_JAGHWR010000020.1, on the reverse strand, counting down.
TCGCTGGTGCAAGGCGACAGCGCTGCGGCACAGATCACCTCACTGCTGCAACGCGCCGATGCCTCCGGGCGCTACGACGTTATCCTGATCACCCGCGGTGGCGGCTCGCTGGAAGATCTGTGGGCCTTCAACGACGAACGCCTGGCGCGCGCCATCGCCGCCGCGCAGACGCCGGTGGTGTCTGCAGTCGGCCACGAGACCGACTTCAGCCTCAGCGATTTCGTCGCCGACGTACGTGCACCCACGCCCTCGGTCGCGGCCGAATTGCTGGTACCCGATCAACGCGAGCTGGTCGCGCGCGTGCGGCGTGCGCAGGCACGCATGACCCAACTGCAGCAACACGCCTTGGGCAATGCCATGCAACGCGCAGACCGCCTGGCACTGCGGCTGCGTGTGCAGAGCCCGCAGGCGCGCTTGCAACTGTTCCATCGCCGCCAGGAAGACGCCGGTCGCCAGCTGCGTGCGCGCATGATGCACGTGCTCGAACGCTTGCAGGCGCGTGTACAGCGTGGGCAAGCACAGCTGCAATCGCACAACCCGCAACGTCATCTGGCCGGCTTGCAACAACGCCTGCGGGCACTGCATCCGCAGGCGACGATGCAACGTCGCCTGCAGCATGATCAGCTGCAATTACGCAGCATTGCACGCTCGCTGGAAGCGGTCAGCCCACTGGCCACAGTCGCACGCGGCTACGCCATCGTGACCCGCCCTGCCGATGGCAGCGTGGTGCGCAACGCTGCCGAGGTGGTCACGGGCGAACGCCTGCGCGCGCAGCTGGCCGATGGCAGTATCGAGGTGCGCGTGGAGTCTGGCGAAAGCTGACCGCAAGCAATGCGCGACACCGTGGTTCCTGCAGCAATGCCGGCGCTCAGCGCTGACATGAACTCTTCGAAGGGGCCCATTCCACGGAATGCCAGGCGGGTCTGCGCGGCGCCGGAGAGCGCCTTTTAACACGCCAAAGGGGCGGACGAATCCGGGATTTCGATGAAGCAGGGCCGCCAGCCGTGCTTCAGCGTCGAGCACCTTCGCATGGTGGAAGGTGCTCGGTGGCAATCATTGCGTGTCGATCAACCGCTCTAGAACACGTTATGCAACGCTTTGCTGGTTGCAAGCGGCATTAGGAGCGGCTCGCCGCTTCCGCGATCGGCGTCTGCGCTGCATGCTGCCAGCCCTCCATCAGCAGATTGGCCAGCACCACCGGATCGTGGTCGAAGTGATGCCCACCCGGGCGCGCCAGCACCTGCACGCCGCGTGCGCGCAGCTCCGGACACAGCGTGTCCTTTTCTTCGTCGCCGTAGATGCATTGCAGGCGGTGCGCGTCCAGCGCCTGGATGGCCGGCTCCACATCGCGCTCGGCGTCGTTATGCCAGCCCAGCCACCCACCCACGCGCACCTTGAAGTCAGCCTCGTGGCCTAGGCCGAGCAGGCTGACGAACTGCACCGAGGCGCGTTGCTGCGGCGACAGTTCTGGATAGGCGAACGGCAACACATCGGCACCGAACGAATACCCCACCAGGGCGACGTGCTGGATATGCCAACGCTGGCGATAGCTGGCGATCACTCGATCCAGATCCGCACCAACCTGCTGCGGCGTGCGGCTGCCCCAGAAGTAGCGCAGGCTATTCCAGCCCACCACCGACACGCCCTGTTGCTGCAGCTGCGCGGCAATGCCTTTATCCAGTTCGCGCCAGCCGCCATCGCCGGACAGCATCACCACCAGACGGTCGCTGCCGGGCGCGTGCATTTCCACCAGCGGCAAATCGCCTAGGCCTTGCGACTGCGCAGCCAGGAAGTGCCCGCGTGTGGCCGCTGCGATCTGCATTGGGCTGGATGCGTCGGCCAGATCGTCCAGGAAGCCCTGACTGGCATTGGGCAGATCGCGCGAGCACGCCAGGCCTGGATCCTTGGTACCGGCGTCGGCAACCACCGCACCGCCCAGCACGTCGGGCGCGGCTGAGGCCACTGCCTGGCGCGCCAGCACCGCGCCATCGCCCTGCCCCACCAACACCGGCGGCAGGAACGCATCGACACGTTCGGCGCGCAACAATTTCTTGCCCAGTCGCTCGGCATCGTCGGCCAGCGAGCTGCAGGCGGCTTGGTGGGAGCGCACGCGTTCGCGATAGTTGGCGGTGTCCACCACTGCCACCAGCGCGCCATCGTTGCTCAGCATGTCGGCCAGCTTCTGGCTGTCTTGAGGATGATCGCTGTCGGGCAGCAGGATCACCATTGCCTTGGGCGTGCCCTCCGGACGGATAACTTCGACCGAGCCGTAATGGCCAGCCGTATTACTGTCCTGCAGATGCCGCGCCACGGCATAGCCGCTGCCGCCGATCAGCAAGATCGCAATCACCCAACGAAACATTTTGATCCCCATGCCCATGACGGCAGTCCCTGGTTAGCGGTTGCGATTTGACCACAGCAGACACGACCGATTTCACCGCGATTGCACGCGGTGTTCGTTGCTGTTAAGCCATCTGAACCCTACCTTGCGCATGACGCATGATCGGTGCAGCGCGTTGCCCGCGGGCGCCCGCTGCACGGCTGACGGCCGGAAATTGCCGCCTCGGAAACTTCCGCACTCAGCGGTCGTCCTGGGAACGTTATTGGATGGCCATGAGGGATCCAAACGCAGTCCGCGCGCACTCGATCACCAAAGGCACTGGCGCGACTGCAGCGCTGTTCTGGCAATCCTTTCTCGTCGTGCAAGCGAGATGCCCGGCTCGTCCAGCCGCGCCCCGCCCGGCCGCCTTTGTCGGAACGAACACTTCCCCGCCGAGACCTCCCCCAGGTCGCAGGGCCGATCCGAAAGCGCTCGCGGCGACAGCGACGGCAAGCCGAAGGCGGCAGTCGCGCGGGACGCGCTCGACACGCCCATCCGCTGCCGGTCGTCGCTAGATTCCGCGTGCGACGCGAAAGCCGATACGGGCACTGGTGGTGTCAGAGTCCTGCGACTGCCGCCAGGCCGCGCGCGTCTGTTGCGGCGAATTGGCCCAGCTGCCGCCGCGGATCATGCGTTGCCGGCAGCCCGGGTTGTACCAGGCAGCGCCATCGGCCGGTGCACGGCGGTAGCTGGCGTGCCAGCAGTCGGCCACCCATTCGCTCAGGTTGCCGCCCATGTCGTGCAGACCCCAGGCGTTGGCGCGAAAACTGCCGACCGGCGCCGGGCCCCAAAAGCCATCGCCGTAGCCGACGAAGCCGTTGTTCCAGTGCCGGCCGCTGCGCGAGACGTCGTTGCCGCCGGTGAAATTGCCGGCGTCGGCCGGCGGCGAGCCTGCATTGCCCCACGGGTAACGTCCGGTGGTGCCGGCACGCACCGCATACTCGAACTCGGCCTCGCTGGGCACGTGGTAATGGCGGCCGGTCTGTTCCGACAGCCAGGACGCATACGCTTCGGCGTCGCGAATGCTCACGTGCATCACCGGGCTGTTGGGCGCGGCCTGGGCGCCGTTGTAGTCGGACTGCCAATCCACACCGCTGCGGCGGATGAAGTTGCCGCTGCGCTCGTCGTAGACCACCGAATGCCCGCGCCGGGTGGCACGCGGGCGCGCGCCGGTGGCTTCGACGAACTGGCGGAACTCGGCAACCGTGACCTCGGTGATCGACAACGCAAAGCCGCGCGCGAAGCGCACGTAATGGGCGGGGCGCTCGTTGTCGGATGCGCCCGGTTCGGCATCGCCGGCTCCCATCTGGAATGCGCCATGCGGCACCACGATCATCTGCGGCCCGCGCCCGCCGACCTTGAGCCCGTCGGTGAACACCTGCCCGGGACGGAAGCTGCCGTAATGCGTGGCCAGTTCCAGCCGGCGGCGTAGATCGCCGGCCACCGGGTCCCCGGGGTCAGCGATGCGCAGCACTTCGGCAAGTTTCTCGCCGGCCGCCTTGAGCCCGCGCGGCGAGGTGAGGTCGTGCAGACCGGCGTCGTGCAACGCAGCGATCTGCGCCCGGCGCACGCGTTCGACCCGCGCGCGCGCATCGGCGATGGTGGGCGCACGGTCGCGTACCTGCCCGGCCATCTGCAGCCAATACCGGGCACCGATGAAATCGCTTGCCTGTGCCGCCTGTTCGGCGCGCCCCAGCAGCCCGCTTTCCACGGCGGCCAGGCCCTGCCGGGTGCGCGGGTTGTCGGGATCCAATTGCGCGGCATCGCGAAAATTCACCAGCGCCCCGTTGCCGTCCTCGCCCAGCCGCCCGCCGCGCAGGTCTTCTTCGCCGGCGCGGTTGAACGCAAGCACGCGCTGCGCGGTTTCCACCTCGCGCTGCAGTGCGCGCACCTTCGGGTCCTGTGGCGAAAGGGCGAGCGCCACGAAGGCCACTTCACGCGCCTGTTCCAACGCATCGTCCTGGCGCTCGGTTTGTTCGATCAGCGCCGCGCCGCGTTCGAGCAACCGGCCACGCGCCTGCTCCAGGCCGCGACGGCTGGCTGCATCCTTGCCACCGGCGCGCTGCTGAATCGCCAGATACAACGGGATCGCATCGCCGGCATCGCGATACAGGCGGTCTTCCCGCAATGCCTGGTCGGCGCGCTTGCGCACCTGTGCCAGGGGCTCGTCGCCCAACTCCACCGCCGGCGGTTGCCATTGCGCCACGGTTTCGGCGGATTCTTCGCCGCCGATGGAAACGTTCGGCTTGCTCGGCACGGCGGCAGGCGCCGGTTGCGGGGCGACCGCAGGCGCGGGCGTCGGTGTGCGCGAACAGGCGCACACACTAAGGGCGGCCAACAAAACGTAACGAGCGGCCCTCGGGCAGGTGTGGCCGGCGCGCGGGAACCGGAATGTATGCGTGTCACATGCCGAGTCCGCACCCCGGCCGCGCCCGCCTGCTGGCTGCGCAGGAGTTTCGCCAGTCGCCCTCAGCGCAACCATTGCCCACGCTGCCATCCGGTCACCGCACTCACCCACCACCTGCTCCTTCCAGTGCTCTGCCGCACGACAGGCGATCGCGACGTTAGGCTATTCTGCGCGCTCTGCGCAAACCCTTGCCGCCGACGGAAATCACGTGCCCCATTGGATCACCCACCCCTCCGAGCTGACTGACCGCCTGCAGGCAGCGCGACCATCGCGCATCGGCCTGGATACCGAATTCATTCGCGAACGCACCTACTGGCCGCAACTGGCCCTGGTGCAGATGGCCATCGGCGAGGAGATCCTGCTGATCGACCCGCTGATCCCCGGCATGAACGCGGCGCTCAAGGAGTGGTTGATCGCCACCGACATCGTCAAGGTGATGCATAGCGCCAGCGAAGACCTGGTCACGTTCAAATGCGCGTGCGGCGCATTGCCGCGGCCGTTGTTCGACACCCAGATCGCCGCGGCGCTGGCCGGTGTCGGTGGCGGCATGGGCTACCAGAAACTGGTCCAGGAAGTCACCGGCACCTTGCTGACCAAGGGCGAAACACGCTCGGACTGGATGCGTCGCCCGCTGTCGCCAGCGCAGCTGGAATATGCCGCCGATGACGTGCGCTATCTGTTTGCGATCCACGACGAGCTCACCCGCCGCCTCACCGAGCAGGGCCGTCTGGAGTGGCTGGCCGAAGATGCCGACCGCCTGCTCGCCACGGTGGAGCACGACGATGGCGAGCGCTGGCCGCATGTAAGCCTGCGCGCCGCACAATTCCTGGAACCGGCGGCGCAACGACGGCTGCTGCGCCTGCTGCGTTGGCGCGACCTGCAGGCGCGGCAGAGCGATCGCCCGCGCAGCTGGATCCTGGAAAACGAACTGGCTAGCCAGCTGGCGCGGTTCCCGCCCGCCGATCTGGAGACCCTGCTGCGCCAGTTCGATAAATTCCCCAAGGCGCCGCGCAAGCTCGCCAACGCGGTGTGGGATGCACTCAACACCCCGCTGCCGGACGAAGAACATGCGCCGCTGGCGCAGGCCGCCACCGACGGCAACAAGGCTGTACTCAAGCGCCTGCAGGACACCGTGGCGCAGCGGAGCCGCGAACTCGGCCTGCCGGACGGCCTGCTGGCCTCACGCCGCCACCTGGAAACCTTGATGGAACAGCGCAGCTGGCCTGCGGCGCTGGGCCAATGGCGCCGTTCCCTGCTGGAAGCACAGTTGATGCCGCTGCTGGAAGACACAGCAGCGTAGGATTGCGCCGGCATGACGCCAGAGCCCGCAGCGATGCGGGCTTTTCGTCAGGTGCACGCGAGTGGCCCCGAACCGGCGCATGCCGCCTCGCAAGCAGTGGTGCAATGCGTCAGGACACTACGAAGCGCCTGCGTCGCGCGGCGATTTCGACTACCGTCCGCGTTTGCGCAGCGATGATGCCGGCAGTCTCTATCGCACCGCATCAGTCCTCGTCCTGCTCCGCCCAGCGCGCCAGGTTCTGCCGAATGCGGTCCATGTCTGCCCACGGGTCCTTGCGCCGACGGCGCAGCTTTTCCGGCACATCGCGCAAGGTGAATGCGTCGGCGCGCTGCAGCTTGGACAGGTCCGACCACGCCAGCGGCAACGCGACCGGCGCCCCTGGGCGGCCGCGTAAGGAATAGGACGCGACCGCCGTGGCGCCACGGCCGTTGCGCAGGTAGTCCACGAAGATGCGCTTGTTGCGTAGCCGCTTGGTGGCAGTGGCGATGAACCGCTGCGGCTCGGACTGCGCAAGGGCATCGGCAAATCCCTTGGCAAAACGCTTGGTCACCTCCCAGTCGCAGCCGGGGTTCAGGGGCACCACCACGTGCAGCCCCTTGCCGCCAGAGACACGCAGGAACGATTCCAGCTCCAATTGCGCCAGCAGCTTACGAATATCGTTGGCGGCACGTTTGACCTCGGCGAACGGCACGTCCGGGCCCGGGTCAAGATCGAAGACCACCCGGTCGGCCACATCCGGGCGGTCGGCATGCGAGCCCCAGGGATGGAATTCCAGCGCATTGAATTGCACCAGCTCCAGCAGGCCAGGTGCGTCTTCGACCACCAGGTAATACGCATTGGTGCCGGTTTCTTCGGTCAGTTTGACCGAGCTCACACGCTCGAGGCCGGCGGTGTGGTGCTTCTGGAAAAAACACGGTTTTTCTGCGCCGCTGGGGCAGCGGATGATGGACAGCGGGCGTCCCACGATCTGCGGCAACAGGTGATCCATCAACGCCTGGTAGTAATCCCAGACATCGCCCTTGGTCGCGCGGATATCCGGGTAGATCAGCTTGGTCGGGCTGGACAGCGTCGGCAGCGCAGCCGAGCCAGGTGTAGCAACCGCAGATTTGCGCGCAGGTGCTGTTGCCCGCGTCGCTGCACGTTTCGGCACCTGGGTTGCCGCGTTTTTGACAGCACGTGTTTTTGCCCAACGCGGGGTAGACGACGAAGTAGCCGGGCCATTTCCGGCATCGCTGTCGGCCAGATCGGCAATGCGTTTATCCGGACGCAGCGCCTTGAACGATGCCTGGCGCAACAACTGTTGCCCACCGATGCCGCGATAGAACACCTCCACCACAAAGCGCGGCGCAAACCAGGTGGCGCCGCGCAGGTCGGTATCTTCGGTGGAAATATGCGCAGTGGGTTTGCGCCCACCGCCTTCCAGTTGCTGGGTGACCTCGCGCATCAAGGCATCGGAGAAACCTGAGCCCACACGGCCGACGTACAGCCAGCCGTGCACCGGGTCCGGCGTGGCCAGCAACAGCGAGCCAAAACCACTGCGGCTGCCCTTGGGCGCCGTGTAGCCGACCACTGCATATTCCTGGCTGCCCAGTTGCTTGGTCTTGCGCCAATCGTCGCTACGCCCATCGCGATACGGGCGATCTGCGCGCTTGGAAATGATGCCTTCGAAGTGCTGTTCGCCGGCCACCCGGAACGCCTCGGTGCCGTCGCCCTCGACGTGCGAGCTATAGGCCAGGTGCGTGTGGGGTGCAGCCTCCAGCACCTGCTGCAACAGCTGCTTGCGCTCGCGCAACGGTGCCTCGCCGATGTCCACCCCATCCACATGCAGCAGGTCGAATACCGCCAGCGCCAGCGGCACCTGGCGTTCGCCGGACAAGGTGGCCTGCAGCAGGTTGAAGTCTTCCTTGGCGCCGCGTCCGGCGATCAATTCGCCATCGATCTGCGCACTGCGCAGCCCCAGCGACTGGATGGCATCGGCAATTTCCGGTGTCTTGTCGGTCCACTCCAATGCATTGCGCGACCACAGCCTCACCTTGCCGTTGGTCACAGTGGCAAGGATGCGATAACCGTCCCATTTGATTTCATGCAGCCACTGCGCGCCTTCGGGCGGGGACTGCCCCAGCTTGGCCAGCTGCGGCGCAAACGGGCCATCTTCCATCTCGGCGCGACGTGCATTGCTCAGCGCCAGCGCTTGTTTCGCCCAGGTACCACGCTTTTTAGCCGCTGGCGGTGGTACGGTCGTCAGCGCCTTGCGCTGGGTCTTGCCGGCACCCGCGCGGCGTACATCGTCGGCAGGCGCGGCAGCGACGTCGGCCAGTAGGTCGTCGGCCTCCAATGTGCCGGCGTAGGCATCGTCCTCTTTGAACAGCAGCCACTGCGGCTGCCGCGCCGGCTTGCCCGAGCGCACCAAATGCCAGCCGCCCTTGAGCTTGTTGCCGAACAACTCGAAGCGCAGATGCCCCTTGGCCAACTGCGCTTCGGGGTCGCCTGCGGTGGCCCACACGCCATGATCGAACTGCGCCACGTGCCCGCCGCCGTACTCGCCCCTGGGAATCTCGCCCTCGAAGCTGGCGTAATCGACCGGGTGGTCTTCCACCTCCACTGCCATCCGCTTGACCTTGGGGTCGTAACTTGGCCCCTTCGGCACCGCCCAGCTCTTGAGCGCATCGCCCACCTGCAGGCGAAAGTCGTAGTGGCGGCGACTGGCGTGGTGCAGCTGGACCACGAAGATCGCGCGCTGCCCCGGCGGCAGGGTCTTGCCCGGCTCCGGCTCGCGGGTTTTGTCGAAGCTGCGCTTGCGGCGGTATTCGCTCAGGCTCATGGCAGACCTTTCCGCTTATTTGCCCAGGTGCTGGCGTACGCTGGCGGCCATTGGCCCCACCTTCTGCACGGCCGCGCGCAAGTCATCGGCACTGACGCCAAGGGTCTTGGTCCAGTACTGCAGCTCATAGGCTTCATTGACGTTGATGCGGTCCCGGTCTGGCGATCCGACGTTGCGTTTGTCGTCACTCATGACATGCTCCTGTATCGTCGTGGTCGGATCTGCTAACGTGAGCCTTCGGCCCAGCAGCGCCCGTAGCGACAATGCGAAAGCGTTCGAACAGGCGTCGTGAAAGGCCTGTTCACGCCATGTGCAAGCCCCTGCTCCATAACGGCCGTTCCCGGGCCACATGCCATAATGCCGCGCGCCCTCCGGGCGGCGTGTCCACTCTTTATTCCGAGGCCATACCTCTGTGAGCAATACCTCTTCGAAACTGGATTCCATCGCGCAAGCCAAAGCCAAGCTGCTGGACGAACTGCAGAAGCTGGAAGAACAGGAGAAAACCGAGCGCGCGAGCGAGGCATCCTCTGCGCATGCGACCATCGTTTCGCTGCTCGAACAGTTCGCCGGTCACTTCAACACCAAGCAGCGCAACGACATTGCCGCTTACTTGGGCACCACTGCCGCGCGCAAGGAAGTGGTCAAGAGCGGCCGCAGCGAAGTGAAGCCCAAGTACGAACTGCCGCACACCGGTGAAACCTGGTCCGGTCGTGGTCGCACGCCGAAGGCTTTCGCCGCCTGGGAAGGTTCGGTGTCGTACAAGGAATGGAAGGCCAAGAACCCGGACCTGAAGTTTCCGCTGGTCCGCGAGTAAGGCGAAAGCCCGCACGACGGTGCCGCCTCGCACCGTCGGCCGCCTCCTTCGCTTGGCGAACCGCGCGGCTTGTGGGTAGAATCGAAGCACGTGGGGCGGTAGCTCAGCTGGGAGAGCGTCGCGTTCGCATCGCGAAGGTCGAGGGTTCGATCCCCTTCCGCTCCACCAATAGAATCAAGGGCTTAGCCGATGACTGGGCCCTTTTTCTTTGGTAGATTCCATTTATTGCGCCAATTTTGCGCCACTCGGGCTGTCGAAGCCTTGGACGCAACACTTGAGGAGCAGTGAATGGCATCTATCACCCGTCGAGGCGATCTTCAGTGGCAGGCTCGCGTTCGGCGCAAGGGCTACCCCGTACAGATCAAGACGTTCAATACGCGCTCGGAAGCGGAAGCTTGGGCGCGTCAGGTCGAATCCGAAATTGATCGCGGCGTGTTCGTGAGCCGAACAGAGGCAGAGTCAACGACTCTTTGCGAGGCGCTTGATCGATACGAGCGCGAAATCGTCTCCTTGAAGAAGGGGAAGGCCCAAGAAGTTTCCCTGCTGAAGACGTGGAGGGCAACGCCTATCGCGCAACGATCGATGGCGTCGGTACGCAGTTCGGACATAGCCAAATTGCGCGACGACTGGCTGAGGCAGACCAACCCGGCATTGAAGCCGGCGTCAGTGCTTCGACGCTTGGCCATCCTCTCCCACGTTTTCAGTATCGCCCGCAAGGAATGGGGGATGGAAAGTCTTTCCAATCCCCTCGAGCTCGTGCGCAAACCGCCCGCGAACAATGCTCGCACCCGGCGAGTCAGAGAAACCGAAGGTGACTCTCGGGACGACCGACGCGCGCCCGATGGCGAACTGAAGCGAGTCGTCTCGGCAAGCAGCTCCGACGTGTTGCCGACAATCATTTCCCTCGCGGTGGAGACTGCAATGCGCCGTGGCGAAATTGTTGATCTTCGGTGGGAACATGTAGATCTCAAACGCCACGTAGCCCACCTGCCCCACACCAAGAACGGGAGCTCGCGGGATGTACCACTTTCGCCCCGCGCCGTTGAAGCCCTCAAAGAGTGGCGAAAGGTCGTCGGCAAAAATCCGGGTGACGGGCGCGTTTTCTCAATTCGCGGAGATGCGGTGACGAGAGCGTTCGAGCGCGCGGTAGATCGAGCACGAAAAACCTACGAGCAAGAATGTAGGGGTGCGGGTCGGACGCCGGATGCAAAATACTTAATCGACCTTCGCTTTCACGACCTGAGGCACGAAGCCACGTCCCGGCTGGCATCGATCTTTCCGATGCACGAGCTAGCCAAGATTACCGGCCATCGCGATCCGCGGATGCTAATGAGGTACTACCATCCCAGCGCAGAAGACTTGGCAAAGCGGCTTCGATAGTGATCCGGTGCATACGTACGGAATTACGTACATACGTATGTACGCAGCAAGTTGCGCAGCAATGATGCTTGACGCGTCTGGAGGATCACTCTAAATTCTTCAATGCAATTCGCGACACTGACTTGCTGCCAGTGTCACGATGACGCTGGTGCCGCTGAGTCAAGTCAGTGAAGGGATAGCTCAGAAAGCGGCTACGCGACCCAAACGCGTAGGAAACCGATAAAGCGTTGCGATAAGCGCGACCTTGCATCGCCTCGTCGGTTCGGAAGTTCGCCAGCCACCCGCAAGGGGCCCTCACACGTGGGGAACGACACCCCACACGCGCTTTTGCTCGTCTGTGAGAGGTAGACGTGCGTCCCTTACCCGCCTCAGATCGCGGATCTCCGCGTGTCATATTCATCGAACAGCTTGCCGAGCTGATCGGCAAGACCCCAGCCACTATTCGCACCTTCGTTTCGAAGGATCGGTATCGGCACCTCATTCCCGAGCCGTTCAAGATGCCACACAGCCGCAGGCTGTGCTGGTACGAACACGAGGTTGTTGCTTGGATTGAACAAAACCGTCGGGGGCTGCAATGACACAGGTTCCCAAACCAAAATTGGCGGCTGATCAGCTTTCCACGAAGAGAACGGTTCTCTTCTGGCTGCTCTTCTCAGTCGTGGGGCTCGTATATGGATGGCCGTTCGCGGCGCCTTCCGTGCTATCAATCCTGCAATACAGAACGACCTGGGCTTTGTTCACGGCGACGATGCTCGTGTGCGCGATGGCCGTCGACGGGCACCTTTGGATGTTGCGAAACCCTGGGAAAACGCAAGCGGACTACTATCGCCGCAAACACTGGTGGCTCCATGCCCTTGACTGGGAATTTCGGTCCGGCAAGGCAAAGAGGGAGGGCCAGCAATGAAGTACTCGAAAGTCCTAAGCGGACTATGCGTTGTCATGACCTGGGCCATATCGCTTCCTGCATTCGGGGAAGGCACGACGCTGGGGGAGATCAGTCAAGCAGCCCAGCGCTCCGGCGACAAGTCGCGCCAGGCGCTCGTCGCGATGTACGGAAACGTCGTCAACAATCCCCTTGCGACCGGTAGCGCAGGTGGGGGCGACACGATCTTGGCCAGCCTGTTTCAGGTTACGAACGGCGCACTGCTGGTCATCGGAGCGATCTTCACCTGCTACATGATGTTCCTGAAGGTATCGCAGACAGCGCACGACGGGGCCGTATTCGATCGCGCAAAAAACACGATGTGGGGGCCGATTCGGATCGTTTGGGGCCTTGCGTCCCTCGTGCCGACCGCGAATGGCTGGTCACTCTCGCAGTTACTGATGCTGTGGGCTGCGTCTGTGATGGGCGTGGGTGTGGCAAACATGGGCGTCGATGTCGCTGTCTCGGCGCTTAACGACGGCAAGGCAATGGTGTTACAGCCGGTCATGCCGAGCACCAATGAACTGGCCCACAAGATATTCGAGATGGAGCTTTGCCGTCATGGAATCAACGCGGGCTTGGCCACAGCCTCTAGCGAGGGCGGGTTGGTTGACGAAAGCGGATACGTGCAGACGCAATCGACAGATACCGGCTTCATGCTCGCCAACAAAAGCTTTGTATGCGGCGGTGCCAACGTCGACCCGAATCTCGAATCGCAACCGAGCTCGACGAGCTGGTTCTCGAACACGATTGATGTTGCCGAAGTCCGCAAGGCTCACCTCCAAGCGCTCTCAGGCATGGAAAAATCGCTGAGTACGGCGGCGATCGAGTTCGTCAATGCTGTCACGGTGCGGAGCACCGACGGCAGCACAACGATCCCTGACGCAGAAGTAGCGATCCAGGCAGCAGCGCAGCAGTACGAAAACACCGTCAATTCGATCGCCGCTACGAAGCGGGGGAACATTGAGGAGCTGTCCGGTCAACTCAGCTCATCCATCAAGGAAGGCGGATGGTGGACGCTCGGCGAGTGGTATCAGACCTTCGCCGCAGCCAACACGAGGCTTTCTGATGCGGTAGCTGGCAAGGCAACGACATTCGGGCCGTCGATCGCCGGTGACGCTGCCATGAAGAGCGTCTACCAGACGGCGTTGACTGCATATCAGGCACAACAGGGGCGAGCAACGACGACGCACGCTACCCCTCTCGGTACGAAGCAACAGAATGACGGCGGTAACATCATCGCGAAGCTGTTCAGCTCGCCAGGACAAGCACTAAGGAAGGTCTGATCAAC
>NZ_JAGHWR010000019.1:66288-80170 GCF_017746155.1 Xanthomonas sp. D-36-1 | reverse complement strand
GCGATGGGGAGCGTGCGTCTGTGAACCGGGAAATTCCCGCGGAAAGCGCCAGAAATGGCGAAATTCCGAAGTTCCAAAAGCCACTCTTCGGAACGACGCCACCTTCCGCCCTGTCAGGTCTCGTTGTTCAGACCTTCCCTAGAAGAAGCCTGTCGTTCGTGAAGTCAATTGTGGCGCCGAAATCAACTGCTACGTGTCCGGCGAGTTTTGATCCTGCACGTTTCACGCTTAACTTGCCGCCCTTCCTTTTGATGCATGACCGGCAATTGCCGGCAGATTAGGTCCCGTTCTCCATGCGCATCATTGTTTTGGGATCGGCGGCCGGCGGTGGGCACCCGCAGTGGAATTGCCATACCCCCGCAAGCCTGCGGGCATGGCAGCAGACAGACGGTGCCCAGCGTCGTACCCAGGCCAGTGTCGCGGTCAGCGCCGACGGCGAGCGCTGGGTGCTGATCAACGCCTCTCCCGATTTCCGCCAACAAATTCTTGCAACGCCGGCGTTGTGGCCGCAGCAAGGGCTGCGGCATTCGCCGGTTGAGGCGGTGCTGCTGACCAGCGGCGAGATCGACCACATCGCCGGGCTGCTCTCGATGCGCGAAAGCCAGCGGTTTTCGTTGCATGCCAGCCGCCGCGTGCTGGATTTGCTCGCGCAGAATCCGATTTTCGACGCCGTCAATCCGCACTACGTAAGCCGACAACCGTTCGCGCTGGACACACCGTTGGCGCTGTGCGGATTAGCGCTCACGCCGTTTTCGGTGCCCGGCAAGGTGCCCTTGTTCATGGAATCGCGCAGCGGCGGCGACCTGGCTGGGTCCGATGAAGAAACCCTCGGACTCACCATCGACGATGGCCGCCACCGCATGCATTACATTCCCGGCTGCGCTGCGATGACCGACGCCTTGCGTGCGCGCCTGCAGGGGGCCGAACTGGTGTTCTTCGACGGCACGTTGTGGCGCGATGACGAGATGGTGCAGCTGGGCATCAGCCAGAAGACCGGCCAACGCATGGGCCATATGAGCATCGATGGCCCCGACGGCACCATCGCCGCATTCGCACCGTTGAACGTGGCGCGCAAGATCTTCATCCATCTCAACACCACCAATCCCGTGCTCAACACCTTCTCGCCCGAGTTCGCCAGCGCGCGCGCCAGCGGTTGGGAGGTTGCGCATGACGGCCTGGAGATCGCCCTGTGACCGCCCTGCTCAGCCCCGACCAACTGGAAGCGGACCTGCGTGCCATCGGCGCGCGCCTGTATCACGACCAGCATCCGTTCCATGCGCTGCTGCACCATGGCAAGCTCGACCGAGGCCAGGTGCAGGCCTGGGCGTTGAATCGCTTCGAGTACCAGCGCTGCATTCCACTGAAGGACGCGGCGATCCTGGCGCGTATGGAAGATCCGGCGCTGCGGCGGATCTGGCGGCAACGCATCCTCGACCACGACGGCAATAGCGCCAGCGATGGCGGCATCGCGCGCTGGCTACACCTCACCGACGCGCTCGGCCTGGACCGCACGCTGGTGGAGTCCGGGCGTGCGCTGCTGCCGGGAACGCGCTTTGCGGTACAGGCGTACCTGCACTTCGTGCGCGAAAAAAGCCTGCTCGAAGCGATCGCCTCGTCGCTGACCGAATTGTTCGCGCCCAACATCATCGGCCAGCGCGTGGCCGGCATGCTCAAGCATTACGACTTCGTCTCTTCCGAAGCGCTGGCCTATTTCGAACATCGCCTGACCGAGGCGCCACGCGATTCGGATTTCGCGCTGGATTACGTCAAGCAGCATGCCGATACGGTCGAAAAACAGGCGCTGGTCAAGGCCGCGTTGCATTTCAAGTGCTCGGTGCTATGGGCGCAGCTGGATGCACTGCATGTGGCCTACGTATCGCCAGGCATCGTCTGGCCGGATGCCTTCGTGCCGGACCGCGACGCCAGCCAGGTCGCAGCATGAGCGGCATTACCCGCCATAGCCAGCCGGCGCTGCGGGCGGGCGTGCGCCTGCAACAAGACCGCGCACGCGATCAGTGGGTGCTGCTCGCGCCCGAGCGCGTGGTCGAGCTGGACGACATCGCCTTGGTGGTCGCGCAGCGCTACGACGGCACGCGCTCGCTGGCGCAGATCGCGCAAGAGCTGGCTGCAGAATTCGATGCGGACGCAGCGCAAATCGAAGCGGACGTGATCGAACTCACCGATACGCTGCATCAGAAGCGTTTGCTGCGGCTATGAGCATCGCGCCGCCACCGCTGTCGGTGTTGCTGGAGCTGACCCACCGCTGCCCGTTGGCGTGCCCGTATTGCTCCAACCCGATCGCGCTGGCCGCGCTGCGCGAGGAAATGGACACCGCTGGCTGGCGCTCGCTGTTGCAGCAGGCCGCCGACATGGGCGTGCTGCAGGCGCATTTTTCCGGCGGCGAACCGATGCTGCGTAAAGACCTGCCCGAACTGGTCGCACATGCGCGCGCGCTCGGGCTGTACAGCAACCTGATCACCTCCGGCGTCGCTGGCGGCGAGCCGATGCTGGACCAACTGCAGGCGGCCGGGCTGGAACATGTGCAGTTGAGCGTGCAGGACGTCGACCCGGCCGGCGCCGACCGTATCGCCGGCTACCGCAATAGCTTGTCCAAGAAGCGCGAATTCGCCGCTGCGGTCCGCGCACGCGGCCTGCCGCTGACGATCAACGCGGTACTGCACCGCCATAACGCCGAGCGCGTGCCCGGCATGATCGCGCTGGCGCTGGAATGGCAGGCCGAGCGCATCGAAGTAGCGCACACCCAATACTACGGCTGGGGTCTGCGCAACCGCGCTGCGCTGATGCCCAGCCGCGAGCAACTGCTGGCCACCATCGACGCGGTGGAAACCGCACGTCGCCAGCTCGGCGACCGGCTGGCGATCGATTTCGTCACGCCCGATTACTACGCGCGCCAGCCCAAACCCTGCATGGGTGGCTGGGGCCAGCGTTTCGTCAATATTTCCCCGCGCGGCGATGTGCTGCCCTGCCATGCCGCCGAAACCATCGAAGGCATGCACTTTGACAATCTGCGCGAGCGCTCGCTGGCCGACATCTGGAACAACGGCGAGGCGTTCGTGCGCTTTCGCGGCACCGCATGGATGCCGGAGGTGTGCCAGGGCTGCCCCAAGCGCGAGATCGATTGGGGCGGCTGCCGCTGTCAGGCACTGGCGCTCAGCGGCGATGCCGCCACGCTGGACCCGGTCTGCGAGCGTTCGCCCATCCATGCGCAGGTGCGCGCAGCCGCCGAGCAGGAGTCGGCATCGCCGGCACCGGCCTTCATCTACCGCCGCCCCGAACGCCCAGCACCAGCCGCTGCAGACATGCTGGAATAGGCGGCGCCGGCATGCGCCAACAGCGTCTACACTAGCCCCCCCTCTTCTTCCTCGGATGGCTTCCATGTCGCTCGCGCGCCGCATTCCCTTGCTGGTTTGCCTGACCTTGGCGTTGCATACCGCCCCCGCCCTGGCGCAACGCGCGGTGCAGGGCGACCTGCAGTCGCAGATGAGTGCCGAACAGTTCAAGGCCGCCGGCCTGGACAAGCTCAATGCCAGCGAACTGGCTGCGCTCAACGATTGGCTACAGGGCAAGGTCGCCAAGGAGGCCGCAGTGGTGGTCGAACAGGCCAAGGAAGCCGGCCGTCAGGAAGTGATCGTCAAGAACCGCGGCTTCTTCGACTTCGGCAGCAAGGAGCCGATCGAGAGCACGATGGTCGGCGAATTCAAGGGCTTTTCGAAGGGCCGCGTCTACACGCTGGCGAATGGTCAGGAGTGGGAACAAACCGATACGGCCAGCCTGTCCGGGGTGCGCAAGGATGCACCCAAGGTCAAGATCAAGCCGGGTCTGGTCGGCGTGTGGTATCTGCAGATCGAGGGCTACAACACCCCGGCCAAGGTGCGGCGGATCAAATAGCGCATCGGCCAAGCTTGCGCGGCTGCCGAAGACGTCGCCACGCCTGGCATCGGCATGCGCCACGCGAATCCCGCCGCTGGGCGTTGCGCGCGCGACATCGCAACTGCAGCCGCTGCACTTCGCCCGCTGGATGCCGCTCACTGCAGAGCAGTGCATGCGTTGGTGCCGACAGACAGAGCGCAGACCCAGATGCGCCCCCTCCAGGCGCAGCTGACGTGGCGCGCCGAATCATCGTCCTCCGCCGCGCGCAGACGCAGCCCATTGCCGGGAGCGAGACGCGCCGCCCTGCTTACCGATAGCGACCACGCGTACACTCCTGCACACCCCCCGCGCGCCCCACCCCGTCGCTGACGCGACTGCTGACCACGCGTCCCATGTGATTGGCCGCGGCAAGCGCTGGCCACACGCACGGTCTCTGGAGAACCCGCATGCGCTCGATGACCTATTGCAGCCTGGCACTGCTATCGTCACTGACACTGTCTTCCGGCATCGCGCCCGCTGATCCACTCGCTTCTGCCGCGTCGCCGGCAGAGCGCTGTGCGAATGCACCGGAAGTTGGCTTCGGGCAAGCCTTGGTGTGTTACCGCGATGCCATCGAACAACAACCGTTGACCTATACGCGCGTTGGCACCAGCAGCGTTGCCGGTGTCGAGCGGCGCGACTACCTGCTGACCTCGCAGGACTGGTCGCCGGAGGGACTGGTCACGCCGTCGCGCTGGCAGCATGACGTGGCGATCTATGTACCGAAAGAGGCCTTGCCCATGCGCGCAGTATTGATCTCAACCAACGGTACGCGTCATCCGGTGGATGGCAGTACGGCGCAGCCGGCCAGCGAGTTGTCGCCCGAGGCGCTGGCGGCGTTGGCGCAACGCACCCGCACGGTAGTGATCGCGCTCAGCGACATTCCCAACCAGGCGTTGCGGTACCAGGGCGATGCCACCCCACGCCGTGAAGACGACAGCGTGGCCTATAGCTGGTCGCTGTTTCTCAAAGCGCCGCAGCAGCGCAAGACACTGCCGCTGCACGTGCCGATGGTGGCCGCGATTGCGCGCACCATGAGCCTGGCCGAGCGCGAATTGGCCCCGCTGCAAATCCACCGCTTCGTGCTTGCCGGCGCCTCTAAACGCGGATGGGCCAGCTGGCATGCCACCATCGCAGACCAGCGCGTAGAGGCGGTGGCGCCATTCGTGATCGACATCCTCAACATGCCGGCGGTGCTGGAGCATATGTCCCGCACCTATGGCGGCAACTGGCCGATTGCCTTCAACGCCTATGCAAAGCAGGGCATCACCTCACAACTGCAGACCCCGGCTTTCACGCGATTGGTGCAGTTGCAAGATCCGCTGAGCTATTTGCACACGCCGTACCGCACGCGGCTGGCGGTGCCCAAGTACATCGTCAACGCCAGCGGCGACGACTTCTTTCTGCCGGACAATACCCAGTTCTTCTACAACGCGCTGCCCGGCAGCAAGGCGCTGCGCGTCCTGCCCAATAGTGCGCACAACATTCGCGCCTCCGTCGTCGATACCCTGGCGCCGTTCATCACGCGCCTGCAGCAGAAGCGCCCGCTACCGCAGGTGAGCGATGTATTGCGTACGGGCCAAGCGCCGCAGATCCGCTTCCGCTCCTCCGAGCGGCCAACGCAGGTGCAGCTGTGGAGTGCACATAATCCGCACGCGCGCGATTTCCGCTACGCCTGCGGCATACGCTACAGCGCCACGCCGATTGCGCTTGCCGGCGGCAGCACGGTCCCGGTACCGGTACCGGTGCAGATTCCGGAGAACGGCTGGAGCGCGTATTTCGTGGAAGCCACTTACGCGGATGGATTCGTTGCCACCAGCCAGGCTTATGTGCTCGGCAAGCAGCGTTACCCCACCCAGGCACCGCCCACCGATAACGCGGCCTGCAGCACGCTGCCTGGCGTGACCAGCGCCGGCGCCTTGCGCTGACGCAGTCCTTGAAACAGGGTGGGTGGGGCGATAGCCGACTGAAGCACCTGGTGGGCAGCCGGGCGCCACGCGCCGGCTTGCCGAGTCCGCTCTTCACTCACCACTGCACCACGTTGGACGCATTTGTCCACTTTGCGCAACGAAGTCCGCACAGACAACGCCAAACAGCACGTTTTTGCACTTGAGCACGCCACCAAGATCGATCCAACCCGGCTGATCCATTGACATCGTTGTCACCAACTCCTAAACAGGCCCCTACTCGCTGACGGCATCGGCCGGTCAGACGGACCAAAGGACTGAATGTGGCTGCGATTTCGCGTTCCGCTTACGCCTCTGCCTCGCCCGATGTCCCCGTTGCCATCAGCTTCATCGCTGCCGATGTCGGCGGCACGCATGTGCGTGTCGGGCACATGGTGCAGGCGCGCGATGCCGCCATCGAGCTTTCGCATTACCGCACCTATCGCTGCGCCGAACACGCCAGTCTCCAGGCCATCCTCGAGGATTTCCTGCAACAGCGGCGCGGCGTCGATGCGGTGGTCATCGCCAGTGCCGGCGTGGCGTTGGACGATGGCAGCTTCATCAGCAACAACCTGCCATGGGCGATTTCACCCAGCCGCATCGGTGCTGCACTGGCAGTGCGCAACGTGCACCTGGTCAACGATTTCGAGGCGGTGGCCTACGCAGCGCCGCAGATGGAACAACGCGCCGTGCTGCAGCTGAGCGGGCCGACACCGCGCCATGCGCGTGCCAACGGGCCGATTCTGGTGGTCGGCCCCGGCACCGGTCTGGGTGCAGCACTGTGGATCGATGCCAAGCCACGCGCGATCGTGCTGGCCACCGAAGCCGGCCAGGTCGCGCTAGCCAGTACCCACCCGCGCGAATATGCCGTGCTGCAAGGCCTGTTACGTGACCGGCACTATTTGCCGCTCGAGCACGTGCTCTCCGGCCCGGGATTACTGCATCTCTACGATGCGGTGTGCGAGCTGCATGGCGCAACGCCGCGTCATCGTCTGCCCGCCGCCGTGACGCACGCAGCGCTGCACGAAGACGATGCGCTTGCGCGCGAGTGCCTGGAGATTTTTTGCGGCCTGCTGGGGAGCGCGGTCGGCGACATGGCGCTGGCCTACGGCGCTGCCGGTGGCATCTATCTGGCCGGGGGCTTCCTGCCGACGATCGGCCAGTTCCTGGCTGGCAGCGCCTTTGCCGAGCGCTTCCTGGACAAGGGAAACATGCGCGCTGTGCTCGAACGCATTCCGGTCAAATTGGTCGAGCACGGGCAACTGGGCGTGCTCGGCGCGGCCAACTGGTATCTGCAGCACCACACCGACCTGTCGTAAGCGATACCACGCGTTCTACCCCGAGCGCGCGTCTGCAAGACCCCGCATCCGGCGAGCGGCAGCCCGCCGTCCATCCCTGTGCGTGATGAGGAGAGACATCATGAAATACAGCACCACCCTGCTGTCCAGCGCCATTGCACTATCGCTGGCATTCGCTGCGCAAGCCCAGGACAGCGCTGGTACGCAAGCCACCGACCTGGACGCCGTCCAGGTGGTCGGCATCCGCGCCAGCCTGGAAAAATCGCTCGACACCAAACGCAACAACACCGGCATCTCCGAGGCGATCACCGCCGAAGACATCGGCAAATTCCCGAGCACCAACGTGGCCGAAGCGCTCTCGCAGATTCCCGGCGTGACGTTGGACAGACGCTTCGGGCAAGGCGAGCGCGTGAGTATCGACGGCACCGACCCCAGCCTCAATCTGTCGTTTCTGGACGGGCATCCGGTCGCGCAGGCGATCTGGCTCTACGGCGAACAACCCAGCCGCGGTTTCGATTACACCCTGCTGGCCCCGCAGATCCTGGGCCGTGCGGAAATCCTCAAATCCTCCGAAGCGCGCCTGACCGAAGGCAGCCTCGGTGGCACGGTGCTGATGCATACGCGGCAGCCACTGGATCTGAAAGTCAATGAAGTGGCTGCATCCATCGGCTACAGCTAC
Source organism: Xanthomonas sp. D-36-1 (assembly GCF_017746155.1). Classification (NCBI taxonomy): domain Bacteria; kingdom Pseudomonadati; phylum Pseudomonadota; class Gammaproteobacteria; order Lysobacterales; family Lysobacteraceae; genus Xanthomonas; species Xanthomonas sp. D-36-1. Next base: position 72,317 of record NZ_JAGHWR010000019.1, on the reverse strand, counting down.
AGCGACCAGGCCAGCCAGGGCAAGCCCAACGCGGCACTGCTCTACAGCTGGAAGAACGCGGCCGAGACCTTCGGCATTGCGGTCTCGGCGCAGCATTACGAAGAACGCGTGGACCGCCGCGGCATGGAGGTCTTCGGCTACGTACCGGCCAGCACCTTCGCCAATGCCGCAGGCGGCGTGCCTGCCGATACGGATGTGCCCAATTCGATCAACGCTGCCTGGTTCCAGCAGGATCGCGAGCGCGACAGCGCCGTGGTCAACCTGCAGCTCAAGCCCAGCGAGGCGCTGGAGTTCAATCTGAGCGGCCTGTACATCAACGACACCAGCGCCAGCGTGGAGCGCCAGTACAACGCATTGCGCGATACCGCACCGCAAAGCTGGGCGCAGTTGGTGGGCAGCAACGGCTGCACGGCCGATGGCTATTGCGACTACAGCATTCAACGGCCGCGCAATGCCGGCGATGGCAAGGTCAAGGGCTTCAACATCTCCTTCCAGCAACCGTTCGGCGACAGCGGCTTCGGTCTGACCGCCAACTACACCTATGCCGCTGGCGAAAACAACACCGGCGATGCCCTGCCCTACCAGTCGCGCAACAGCCTCGCCTTCAGCCCCTACTACGAAAAAGGCCCGCTCAATGCGCGGCTGACCTACAACTGGCGCGACAGCTATCTGGCCGGCGGTTATGTGGCCGGTGCGGCACCGGCAAGCGTGGACGATTACGCCGAACTCGGCGCCAGCATCGGCTATGCCTTCAGCCCGAACTGGTCGCTGCAGGTCGATGCGCAGAACCTGCTGGACGAGCAATATCTGCAATATCTGGGCGACAAGGACCATCTGGCCGGCCGCTACAAGAGCGGACGCCGCTACATGGCCAGCCTGCACCTGAAGTTCTAGCGCAGCCAGCAACACGACTGCGCTCACCGCCAGGTGGGCGCGGCCGGTGCCCAGAATCGGCATCTGCCACTTGCACACGCCGGTTCCTGTGCGCCGTCCCGCCCGCCTGGCGCCTGCTCGCTACGTCTGTTAGCAGCCCTCAGCTTCGAAGACGGACGCCGCGCGGGGTATGAGATGCGTGCGGCCTGTGTCCGATGCACGGCCTTGCATCAGGCCTCAACTGCGCAATGCAGCCACCCGTTGCGATAGCTTCTTCGCCGATACACCGGATTTTGCACCCAGCTCCTGCGCAAAGACCGACACGCGCAGTTCTTCCAGATCCCAACGCAGCGCCTGCCACTCCTGGCGGTCTTGCAAACCGCGCGCGGCGGCGGCTTCCAGTGCATCCACGAACGGTTTGAGCTCGAGCATGCGCGCCTGGTCGCGCGCAGGATCGCGCTTTGCGCGTTCGGTGCGCAGGATCATCGCCCTGAGGTAGCGCGGATAATTGGCCAAGGCGTCGGCCGGGGTGTCGCGCAGGAAGCCTGCATGCACCAGCGCGCGCAGTTGCTGCTCCATGTCATCCAGATTGCCGCGTGCCCAGCCCATCAACGGCGCTTCCAACAGTGGCTTGAGTTCGGCCACGGCGCCCAGGATGCTTTCGGCCAGCTTCAAGCGCTCCATCGCTTCGCCGAACAGCCACTTGCTCGCGTCGTCGCGGCGCTGCGCAAATGCGCCAGGGTCGCGAATGGCGCCCAGGCCATCGGCCAGCACGGCATTGAGCGCCGCATCGACCAGATCGCCACGCAAGCGTTCCTGCGATTCGATCGCCGCATACAGCAGCCCGGTCTTGGGCGACACCGGCAATTGCTTGCGTGCCTGCTTGATCTTGTCGGCCAATGCGATTTCCAGCAGCCGACGCACGCCGCACGGATGCGCCCGCATCGCTTCGTTGCGGTCGGCAAAGATACGCAGCGCAGCAGTTTCGCCCTGATCCACCAGCGCCGGATACGCCGGCACGCCGGCCTCGCCGGCCACCTGCTCGGGAATCGGCGCGCTGGGAAAATCGCGCAATCCTTCGGCGGCCAGCGCGCGCCCGGCCCGTGCGGCAAACGCCTGCCCGGCACGTTCTCCGTAGCGCGCGCGCAGCCCGTCCAGATCGCGCGACTCGGCCAGCACCTTGCCCTCGTCATCGCGCAGGCGCAGGTTCATCAGCAGGTGCGTGTCCAGCGCCTGCTCATCGAAATCCAGCGCCGTCACCTGCGTCCCGGTAGCCTTGGCCAGAAAGCGCGCCAGTTCGCCGCGGATATCGTCGGCCGAGGCAACGCTGTAAGCCTCGTAGAACGCGCGCCCGAAATCCGGTGCCGGCACGTAGTTGCGGCGCTGCGCCTTGGGCAGGCTACGAATCAACGCAGACGCCTTGTCGGCGACGAAGCCCGGGGCCAGCCACGATAGCCGCGCTGGATCCAGCGCATTGAGCAGGTGCAGCGGCACCTCCAGCGTCACGCCGTCGTCGACGGCACCCGGCTCGAAACGGTAATGCAACGGCAGGCGCGCATCGCCGAGCGGGAAATACTTCGGAAAGCGATCGGCTTCGCTGCCTTCGCCCGGCAGCAGGTCGTTCAACGACCAATGCAGGCTGCGGCGCTTGTCCGGCGGCAAGGTCTTCCACCACGCATCCAGACCGCTGGCCGAATGCAACTCGGCCGGAATGCGATCCAGATACCAGCGCGCCTGCCAGCCTTCGTCGGCGACGATACCGGCGCGACGCAACTTGGCCTCTTCCTCGCGCGCCTGTTCGAGCACCTTGAGATTGTCGGCCACGAAGGCGGCCCGCGTATTGATTTCGCCCGTCACCAGGCCCTGGCACACGAACAGGTCATGCGCTGCGGCCGGGTCGATCTTGCCGAAATGCACGGGCTTTTTCGGCGCCAGCACCAGTCCGAACAGGCTGATCTGTTCCGAAGCGACCACCTGCCCCTGCGCACGCGACCAATGCGCATCGAAATGCTTGCGCGCCAGCAGATGCGGCAGCTCGGCGATGGGCCAGTCCGGCTCGATCGCGGCATTGGTCATGCCCCAGACTTTCTGCGTGTCCAGCAACGTGGCCGCCAAAATCCACGGCGGCGGTTTGCGCGCCAGCGCCGAACCCGGGAACGGCACGAAGCGGCGTTGCCGCGCGGCCAGATAGTCGCCCTTTTCCGTGCGATGGCCGATCTGCGTCGGCAGCCCCGCCAACAGTGCGCGATGCAGCGCCTGATACGCCGCCGCACGTTCGCGCTCGCTGCTGCGCGCCGGCGCTTCGCCGGGCTCGGCCTGCTTGTTCGCCGCCGCCGGCGCGGGTGTTGCAGGCGCTGCGTTGGGATCGGGCTTGCCTTCGCGCGCCAGTCGCGCAGCACGGTGAAGCTGGCCACGCGTGGGCCGGTTGGCGTTATGGCCGTCCTCGCGGACCGGCGCGCCGGCACCGGCCAGCAGCGGCGCCAGCATCACATTGGCCGGCTCTTCGCTCCAACCTAGTTCTTCGCACAGCAAGCGCAGTTGTCGATGCAGCTCGCGCCACTCGCGCATGCGCAAGAAACCGAGGAAATGCCGGCTGCACCAGTCGCGCAGCTTGGACTGGGTCAGATCTTCATGCACCTGCCGGTACGCATCCCACAAGCGCAGGATGCCAACGAATTCAGAGCGCGCATCGGCAAACAACGCGTGTGCGTTATCGGCGGCCTCGCGCGCTTCCGGCGGGCGCTCGCGCGGATCCTGGATGCCCAGGAATGCGGCGATGATGATCATCTCGCGCAAGCACCCATGTTGCTGCGCGGCCACCAGCATGCGCGCCAGCTTGACGTCCACCGGCAGGCGCGCCATCTGTCGCCCAGTGGCGGTTAGACGCCGCTGCGCGTCGATAGCGCCCAGCTCCAGCAGCTGTTGCCAGCCATCGGCCACCGCACGTTCGTCGGGGGCCTCCAGGAACGGGAAATCTTCGATCCTGCCCAGCCCCAACTGCAGCATGCGCAAGATCACCCCGGACAACGAGGAGCGTCGGATTTCCGGATCGGTGAACGCCGGACGCGCGGCAAAGTCCGCTTCGGCATACAGCCGGTAGCAGATGCCCTCGGCAATGCGCCCGCAACGGCCCATGCGCTGGTTGGCGCTGGCCTGCGAGATCGGCTCGATATGCAGACGGTCCAGCTTCTGGCGCGGGCTGTAGCGCTTGACACGGGCAAGCCCCGGGTCCACCACATACCGGATGCGCGGCACCGTCAGCGAGGTTTCGGCCACGTTGGTGGCCAGTACCAGGCGCCGCCGCGGACCCGGATTGAATACGCGGTCCTGATCGGCTGCCGACAGCCGCGCGTACAGCGGCACCACTTCGGTTTCGCGGTATTTGCGCCGTTCCAGCGACTGGTGCGCATCGCGAATCTCGCGCTCGCCCGGCAGGAACATCAACACGTCACCGCGCGGGTCGATGCGGGTGATTTCGTCGATGGCCGCCACGATCGCATCGTTGACACTGCGCTCACCGTCGCGGCCGCTGCCGTGTTCGCCGTCTTCGCTTTCGCCCGCATCGCCTTCGAGCGGGCGATAACGCACCTCGACCGGGAAGGTGCGGCCTTCCACGCTGATCACCGGCGCATTGTCGAAGTGCTGTGCAAAGCGCTCGGTATCGATGGTGGCCGAGGTGACGATCAACTTCAGATCGGAGCGCTTGTGCAGCAACTGCTTGAGATAGCCGAGCAGGAAATCGATGTTGAGGCTGCGCTCGTGCGCCTCGTCCACGATGATGGTGTCGTAGGACGACAGCCAACGGTCGCTGGCGATTTCTGCCAGCAGTATGCCGTCGGTCATGAACTTGATGCGTGACTGATCGCTGACGCGATCGGTGAAGCGCACCTGGAAGCCCACCGTCGTGCCCAATGGCGTCTTCAGTTCCTCGGCCACGCGCGCGGCCACTGCACGCGCGGCGATCCGGCGTGGTTGGGTGCAACCGATCATCCCGGCGGCTCCGCGCCCGGCTGCCAGGCACAGCTTGGGCAGCTGGGTGGTCTTGCCCGAACCGGTTTCGCCGGCGATGACCACCACCTGATGGTCGCGGATCAGCGCGATGATGCGCTCGGCCTCGCGCGCGATGGGCAACTGGTGGTCCAGCGTGATCGCCGGCTGCTGCTCGGCCCGCGCCTGGCGTTGTGCCTGCGATGCCGCCAGCGCCTGCTCGAACGCCTCGCGCACCTGCGGGTTGCCCGGCTTGCCCTGCCAGCGTGACCATAGGCCCAGCAGGCGGCCACGGTCGCGGCTCATCGCGCCATCCACGGCACGGCGGCGCTCACGCAAGGTCTCGGCAAGGGTGGAGTCGATAGCGCTCATTGATCGAAAAATGTGAAAAATTGAATGACGTTTGATCCTTTAGCCTGTCTATTGTGACGCCATAACTGTTCTGTCAGACATCAACCCTCAGAAGGACCCTTCCATGTCCAAGAAAAAGAACGCCAACAAGCCCGTCATCGTCAACGATGCCCTGCCGGTTGCAGCCGCCTCGGCGCCGCATATCGATATCGGGATCAAGGACGCCGATCGCAAGCAGATCTCCGACGGTCTGGCCCGCTACATGGCTGACGCCTTCACCCTGTATCTGAAGACCCACAACTTCCACTGGAATGTCACCGGGTCGATGTTCAACTCGCTGCACACCATGTTCGAAACCCAGTACACCGAACAATGGGCGGCGCTGGACGAAGTGGCCGAGCGCATCCGTGCTCTGGGCTACAACGCGCCGGGCTCGTATCGCGAATTCGTCGCGCTGACCTCGATCCCGGAAGAGCCGGGCCTGAGCGACAGCGCCGACTGGCGCGAAATGGTGCGCCAGCTGGTCAGCGGCAATGAAGCGGTCTGCCGCACCGCCCGCAAGGTGCTGGGCACCGCCGACGATGCCGGCGACGATCCGACCGTGGACCTGCTGACCCAGCGTCTGCAGACCCACGAAAAGTACGCCTGGATGCTGCGCTCGCTGCTGCAGTAAACCCTCTGGGCTTCGCCCCCTGCGGGTTTGCCCAAGGTTTTGCAGTTGCGAAACCTTGGGCCCCAGCTCAATTACCTGCCACACCCCGCGCCTTCGGCGCGCCCTCTGACTCAGGGGGCGCAGCCATCTCCGCTTCGCGGACATG
>NZ_JAGHWR010000019.1:0-66216 GCF_017746155.1 Xanthomonas sp. D-36-1 | reverse complement strand
CCCGCGCCTTCGGCGCGCCCCCCTGACTCAGGGGGCGCAGCCATCTCCGCTTCGCGGACATGTCCCCCAACATTCGCGGTGCAAACGTTGGGCCCCGCTACGCATCTCCTTACCCCGCGCCTTCGGCGCGCCCCCTGGCTCAGGGGGCGCAGTCATCTCCGCTTCGCGGACATGTCCCCCAACATTCGCGGTGCAAACGTTGGGCCCCGCTACGCATCTCCACACCCCGCGCCTTCGGCGCGCCCCCTGACTCAGGGGGCTGTGGGTGGTTAGGTTCACGACGATGGCGCATGATGTACAGGTTCTGCAGGACGCCACAGTCTTTTGCCACACCCTCTGCATCAATTGCCGGGAATTAAGCCCCTATCCCATCGGGAAAGCGTTGGGGTGAGGGGACGGGGCGAAGCCTCATGGCGCTGACTGCGCACAAGACTTCACACACTGCCGGCCATCCGCCAGCCGCATCACGGCAATCCCTGATGCCTCTTCGCGTCGTCCCACCCAGCATCTGCCCGGCCAGGGCTTGACCCGCACGGTATCCTAGGCGGATGTCTTCCCCCGCCCACGAACTGCTCAGCCGCGTCTTCGGCTACAACGACTTCCGCGGCCCGCAGCAGGCCATCGTCGAACACGTCGCTGCCGGCAACGATGCCCTGGTCCTCATGCCCACCGGTGGCGGCAAGTCGCTGTGCTACCAGGTGCCGGCGCTGCTACGCGACGGCATCGGCATCGTGGTCTCGCCGCTGATCGCGCTCATGCAGGACCAGGTCGAGGCCCTGCGCCAGCTAGGCGTGCGCGCCGAATTCCTCAATTCCACCCTGGATGCAGAAAACGCCCAGCGCGTGGAACGCGCCCTGCTGTCCGGCGACCTGGACCTGCTCTATGTTGCGCCCGAGCGCTTGCTGACCCAGCGCTTCCTTTCGTTGCTGGAACGCAGCCGCATTGCGCTGTTCGCCATCGACGAAGCCCACTGCGTCTCGCAATGGGGCCACGATTTCCGTCCGGAATACCGCCAGCTCACCGTACTGCACGAGCGCTGGCCGCACATTCCGCGCATGGCGCTGACGGCCACCGCCGACCCGCCGACCCAGCGCGAAATCGCAGAGCGCCTGGATCTGGTGGACGCGCGCCACTTCGTCAGTTCCTTCGACCGCCCCAACATTCGCTACACGGTGGTGCAGAAGGACAACGCGCGCAAGCAGCTGCAGGAATTCCTGGGCCGTCATCGTGGCGCGGCCGGCATCGTGTATGCGATGTCGCGGCGCAAGGTGGAAGAAACCGCACAGCAGCTGTGCGCGCAAGGCTTCAATGCACTGCCCTATCACGCCGGCCTGCCGGCAGAGGTGCGTGCAAAAAACCAGCGCCGCTTCCTGCGCGAGGACGGCATCATCATGGCCGCCACGATCGCTTTCGGCATGGGCATCGACAAGCCGGACGTGCGCTTTGTGGCGCACGTGGATCTGCCCAAATCGCTGGAGGGCTACTACCAGGAAACCGGCCGCGCCGGCCGCGACGGCGACCCGGCCGAGGCCTGGCTGTGCTACGGCCTGGGCGATGTGGTGCTGCTCAAGCAGATGATCGAACAAGGCGAAGCGGCCGAAGAGCGCAAGCGCCTGGAGCGCGCCAAGCTCGACCACCTGCTTGGCTATTGCGAATCCATGCAATGCCGCCGCCAGGTGCTGCTGGCAGGCTTTGGCGAGACCTATCCCAAACCCTGCGGCAACTGCGACAACTGCCTGACCCCGGCCGCCGCGTGGGACGCCACGGTGGCCTCGCAGAAAGCGCTCAGTTGCGTCTACCGCAGCGCGCAGCGTTTCGGCGTGGGCCATTTGATCGACATCCTGCGCGGCAGCGAAAACGAACGCATCAAACAGCTGGGCCACGACCAGTTGAGCACCTACGGCATCGGCCGCGATCTGGACGAACGCACCTGGCGCGGCGTGTTTCGCCAGCTGGTGGCCGCCAGCCTGCTGGAAGTCGATAGCGAAGGTCACGGCGGCCTGCGCCTCACCGATGCCAGCCGTCAGGTACTCAAGGGTGAGCGCCAGGTCATGATGCGCCGCGAAAATCCGGCTGCCGGGCGCGAGCGTAGCGCGCAGCGCACCGGCCTGCCGGTGCAGCCGCAGGATCTGGCGCTGTTCAACGCCTTGCGTGGCTTGCGCGCGGATCTGGCCAAGGAACAGAACGTGCCGGCCTTCGTGATCTTCCACGACAGCACCTTGCGCAACATCGCCGAGCAACGGCCAACCAGCATCGATGCGCTGTCGCGGGTGGGCGGCATCGGCGGCGGCAAGCTGGCGCGCTACGGCGCGCAATTGATCGAGATCGTGCGCGACCAGGGCTGATGCAGCAGCGTGTGTCAACACAACACCGCGCACGCCACAAAAATCCGCAAGATCGACAGCGCGCATTCAATCAGCCGTTGCTAGTTTCACAGGGCGAGCTGGCACGCGCTGCCAGCCCCTCTTCGTAGAGTCCAACCGATGAAACGCAGCCTGCTTGTCCTGGTCACTCTGTTTGCCGCCGGCAGCGTCGCCGCTGGAAGTGCGTTGGCCCAAGCCAGCGACGGCAGCCCCGAAACGGCGACCGCACGTTCGCTGGACCTGAGCATTCCGCAAGCCCCGGTGCAGCTCCGCTCCGACCCGGAATACAGCAACGACCCGCCGGGCACCTTCTACGGCGACAAGAGCGGCCCCAAGCCGGCGCTGGCCCGGCCAAGTGCCGCTTCCATCGCTGCCGAACGCGCCGAGCAATGCCAGGGCAAGCTGCATGGTGCTGTCGAGACAGGCCTGGGCTATTCCAGCCGCGGCGGCAACAGCAACTGGCAGGCGGTGAATTTGAATTCCTGCAAGACCTATTACGACGACGACGGGAAGGCGCACCAGATTGGCGTCAGCATCAGTGTCGGACGTGGTGAGGGCTCCATTTTTGGCCCGCGCTATGCACCTGGTGGCTATGGTCCGGGCCCGTTCGGCTGGTAACCATACGGCAAGGTGTGCGTTGACAGAGGGTTCACTGCCGCATCGCTGAGAATGTGGCCTGCCTTACGAGACCAGCTCATGCCACAGAACAAGGAACGGCCGGTTGTCTTCGTTGTCGAAGACGGCGACGGAACCCGACAGCTCAGCTGCCTTGTGCTGGAGAGCTATGGTTTCACTTGCCGCAGCGCCGGCTCGGTCGAAGAAGCCTTGGCCCTGATCGAAAGCGACCCGCGCGTGGACGTGCTGTTTTCCGATATCCATTTCCCGGGCGGCTTGACCGGTGTGGACTTGGCGCTCAAGACCGCGCATGCGCCGTACAACCTGCCGGTGCTGCTGACTTCCGGCCTGGCGGTCGAATATGTGGAAGAGATCCTGCTTGACGGCGTGGCCTTCCTAGAAAAGCCCTATACCCCTGAGCAACTGCTGAGTGCGATCCGCAGCGTGATGGCCAAGCACCGCGTGCTGGCCACGCCAGTCGCGTAACACGAGCGGCCGCGACTGGACGGTTGCCCACAATCCCGGTATTAAATGCCGGCCCTCGCGCGATGCGGCGGCAACGGGGATTGACCACGACACGGTAGTACCACAGACGCGGCGCATCGCCCGGCTGGCAGTACCGTGTCTTAACACCAGGGGAAAACATGAGACATCTAGTGACCGCAGCCATTGCCATGGCTGCGCTAAGCGGTTGCGCCACGGTCATGGACGACGCGACCCAGCCAATTCGCATCGACACCAAGACCGCCGACGGGCAGCTGGTTTCCGGCGCCGACTGCGCCATCAGCAACGACAAGAGCCGGGTCACGGTGAAGTCCGGCCAGACCGCACAAGTGCGTCGTTCCGCGCGCGATCTGGAGGTGACCTGCGTGCTGCCCGGCCAAAGTGATGCCGCGGGCCGTTCCATCTCGCGCGCCAACATGGGCATTTGGGGCAACATTCTGATCGGCGGGGCGATCGGCGCCATCGTCGATCACAGCAAGGGCACCGGTTATACCTACCCGAGCTGGATCCAGTTGGTGTTCGGGCAGACGCTGAGCTTCGACCGCCATCGTGAGCACCGGGGCCAGCCGCTGCAGGGTGAGAACGCGCACGGTGTGGTGGCGACACGCAATTCCAGTTCCGGCAGCCCCACGCACGCGTCGGCGGTCACCCTGCCATTGCCGAGCGAACCGGCAGCCTCCGAGCAGGCAGTCGTTACGGCAGTGCCTGCGGCAGCCGCAGGCAACGCTGGGCCTGCAGGCCCAGCGATGTCGACCGACTCGGCGGCCAGCCGCGCCCAGGGCATCAGCAATGGCCTGCAATGCGGCACCGTGCAGGCCACCAGCGCCACGCGCTTCAGCGCGGTCTGCAGCAGCGGCACCACGGTGCAGATCGATTGTTCCGGTTTCCGCTGCACTTCCACGTTTCAGTGATGCGGTGAGCGGTGGGCACAGGCCCACGGTCATGCACAAGTCGTCGCGACGGCTGTCGGAAACGTCCCGACAGCTTGTCGGCTCTCGCCCGATTTACGTGACCGATGCCGCATTTAAACTGCAGCTACCGGACGCGAGGCCTGTTGGGCCGCTCAACTCGCGGGGCGCAGAGCACGCCCCTGCCGGAACACGGAGGAGCGAAGGCGCGAAGGCGCGACAGAATGGTCGCGCTTTCCCCCCACGATCTGCGCGTGCGTTCGTCCGTGCAGTCGTTTAGCAGGAAACGATTGCCGCCCGGCTCCATGCATGGAAGGCCAGTCGCGTCCTGCAATTGACCGCAGTGCAATTGTCATTGCAATCGCCCATCGGCTCCCCGGCACTCACTCCACGCAGCATGCCGATGTGCGCGTATCACTGTGCAAGCGCCTGCTTGGCCACCCCCTGATGCACGGGGCGATGCTTCCCGAATCACGCTGCAGAGGCACACTCCGACTCGTGCAAGGTGACTATTGCTGCATCGATCGATGCAAGGCAACGTCCGCCTCCGCGCCGCGCACGTAGATGCCCTGGGTCATCGAAGCGGCGGAAACATCCGCCTGCTTCTGCAGCACACCATGCATTTCACGCGATCAAGCAGGCTGCTCGCTAGGCTAACGTCATCGCAGCGCTGTGCTGCGCAAGACTGTCAGGAGTTCCGCATGGGCGACAATTCGTTTTTATCTCCGGCCTTCATCATCCTGGTCATTGGTGTGATTGCCGTGGTGCTGTTTCTGGTCACGCGTGCCAAGAAAAAGCGCAACAAGAAATAATCGCTGCATGCGCTGCTGGCCGTGACTGAGCACACGCGCACCCAGCGCTACGTGTTGACAGCGGCTGCAGCCGCTCACTCCGTGCTGCAGTCAGAACCGCTCGCCTGCCGGCAGGTAGCGCCATTCGCCGATCGCCAGCTTGCCCAGCGGCACCCGGCCCACGCGCAAGCGGCGAATGCTCACGACCTCCAGGCCCACTTGGCCGCACATGTCGCGCAGTTGGCCGGGCTGCACGTGCTTGATTGCAAACCGCAAGCGGTCTTCGCTTTGCCAGCTCACCTTGCAAGGCGGGAGACTGCGCTGTTGGTAGACCAAGCCATGCGCCAGCCGCGCCATTCCGTAAGGGCGCAACTCACCCCGCACTTCCACCAGGAATTCCTGCTCGATCGTGCCAGCGTCAGCGCTCAGCCGGCGCAGCACGCGGCCATCCTGGCTCAGGATCAACAGGCCGCTGGCCACCTCTTCCAGCGGCAGCGGTGCATGTAAGCGTAGGAAGTGCCGCTTCAGCACACGTACGTCGGACTGATCCAGCGCGCTGCGCGTTGCCGGCGTGGCAAGCGCCAGCGCGGCATCGACGCAGACGCCTGCCGGCTTGTGCAGCAACAAGGTGGCGGGCTCGGCAGGCACCGGCACCGCATTTTCGGCCAGGGTGACCTGCGCCGCGGTCGCTAGCGCCTGCGGTTCTTCGACCACCACGCCGTCCACGCTGACCCACCCGCCCTCGATGTAGTGCTGGGCCTCGCCACGCGAGCAGCCGAACGCGGCAGCCACACATTTATCGAGACGGATCGGATCGGACATCGGGCGAGCTCAGCATCAGGGGACGGCAGTGTACGTGCTGGCTGTTTGCCCGCGTGAGTCGCGGCCCAACGCATCGGACGGTGCGCCTGCGCAGGCCGGCACTGCCTGCTATCGACGCAATGGCAAACTCCGTGTGCACCCAGACACCGGCAAACGCTTCTGCACCGCACGACAACGTGGGAAACTCGAAGCTCACACAGGAGATCGCAGATGTTTATCCAGTTCGGCACCGCCCGGGTCCGCCTCAACCATATCTCTGTCATCAGCGACCCCTTCAACGCTGGCGAAAGCTTCGGGTCGTACTGCCACTCGGTTCGGGTCGGGCTGATCTCCGGCGAAGAAGTCTTTGCGCGCTTCAACAGCGAGAATGGCGCCAAGCAACTGCACGCAGACGTGCTCGCTGCGCTGGAAGCCTGAGCAAAGAGTGATCGCCATCGCGGCGCGCTGCGTGCGCACCCGATGGCCCCAACTGCAGCACATGATGTTCCTGCCATGCATGCTGCGGTGCGGGAATACGCGCGACGCCGCGTGCGGCCCCTTCCACTGAAGTACCTCGCACAGCCTATGCGCTATCGGGCTCGCGTCTGTCTTGTCAGGCGCCCGATGCAGAACTGGCCTGCATGCATCCAATAGCCAGTCATACGCGTCTGTCGGCCACGCGCCAATGTCGGCAAAACGTCGGAAAATCGCTGCATCACCAGCACACTTCGATCCGGCCAAATGCATCTGAATCTGCGCGCTGGGGCACCTATGTCAGGACAGCGGAAGCGAGTGTCAGGAAACTTCCGATCTGTAATGAATCAGCGGTAAGTATTTTCGATCGACAGTCTTTAGCTCCCTGAAATTCTGCCGCTAGCTGGGCAAGGCGCTTGAGTCGATGCACCCCGCATCCGCCGAGCTGCTCAGCTGTACTACCTGGAAGCGGTCATGAATGACTATCTGCAACGCCTCAATGTCGGCCGTCGCCTCGGAATGGCGTTCGGTATTCTGATTCTACTGTCGGGCCTGCTGGTGGCGACCGGCCTGATCACCATGGCCAATGCGCGTTACGAGCTGGACACCATCGTCAACAACAACATGGAAAGGATCCGGCTATCCTCCGAAATGCTCGACGCCAACACCAATGTGGCGATCGGCTTGCGCGACGTGGTGATGGTGTCAGGCGATGCGGCCAACCGGCGCGCACTGGACATCATCGAAAGGAGTCGCGCGCGCTACAAGCAAGCCCACGATGCCCTGGCTGCGATGCCCAGCAGCGAGCTCGAAAAAAAGGCGCTCGCACTGGTGCAGGAAAAGCGCGACATCTCGGTCAAGTTCAACAACCAGATTCTCGACTACGGCATGCGCGACCAGAATCAGCAGGCACAGGCCTTGCTGCAAGGCGCTGCCGCTGCAGCGATGGACCAGCAACAAGCCGCAATTGCTGCAAATGCCGCCTTGGAGCGCCGCCTCAGCAAAGATGCGTACGCCGCAGCGGTTGCATCGATGCATAACGGCAAGATCATCCTGGCCAGCGGCGGCATCGCTGCGCTGGTGATCAGCGCGCTGCTCGCATGGTTGATTACGCGCAGCCTGACCAGGCCGTTGAGCCAGGCCACGCGCACTGCCGAAGCCATTGCCGCAGGCAATCTGCGCAACGATGTGCACACCACCGCAACGGATGAAACCGGCCGCCTGTTGCAGGCCATGGACAAGATGCAACTGCAGCTGCGCAACCTCATCGCGGCGCAGACCGACATGGCCAAGCATCACGATAACGGCCAGATCAGCTTCCGCATCGACGCAACCGTTTTTCCGGGCGACTACGGCCGCATGGCCAACGACACCAACGCATTGGTGGCCTCGCACGTGGCCGTGCAAAACGATCTGGCGCGCATCATGGGGCGTTATGCCATCGGCGAACTCTCCGAAGACATGCAGCCCCTGCCGGGCGAAAAAGCTGCCTTCAGCAACACCATGTCGCAGGTCAAGCTCAACCTGTCTGCGATGAATCACCAAATCAAGCACCTTGCGCAGGCCGCCGCCAATGGCGACTTCAGCGCCCGTGGTGATGTCGAACGCTTCCAGTTCGACTTCCGCATCATGGTGGAGAGCCTGAACCAGTTGATGTCCACCGCGGACGGCAATCTGCAATCGCTATCGGCACTGCTGCAGTCGATCGCAGCGGGCGACCTCACCGCACGCATGAGCGGCGACTTCCGCGGCGTATTCGCACAGATGCGCGATGACGCCAATGCAACAGCAAGCCAGCTGGCGCAGATCGTCGGCAACATCCAGCAGTCGGCCGTGTCGATCAACGCGGCTGCCAGCGAGATCGCCGCGGGCAACCAGGATCTGTCGCAGCGGACCGAGCAGCAGGCAGCCAACCTGGAAGAGACCGCCGCCTCGATGGAAGAGCTAACCTCCACCGTCAAGCAGAATGCCGAGAGTGCGCGCCAGGCCAATCAATTGGCGATCGGTGCCGCACGCGTGGCCTCGGAAGGGGGCACTGTGGTCGGCAAGGTCGTGGACACCATGAGTGGTATCGAAGCCTCGTCCAAGAAGATCGCCGACATCATCTCCGTCATCGACGGCATTGCCTTCCAGACCAACATCCTGGCGCTGAACGCCGCGGTGGAAGCTGCCCGGGCAGGCGAACAGGGTCGTGGCTTTGCGGTTGTTGCCTCGGAAGTGCGCACGCTGGCGCAACGCTCCTCCGGCGCAGCGAAGGAGATCAAGGACCTGATCGACGATTCCGTCCAACGCGTGGCCGAAGGCTCGGCACTGGTGCAGCGCCGGCAAGACCATGGGCGAGGTCGTGGCCAGCGTCCAGCGCGTCACCGACATCATGGGCGAAATTTCGGCGGCCTCGCAGGAGCAATCTGCCGGCATCGAACAGGTCAATCAAACCATCACGCACATGGATGAAACCACGCAACAGAATGCGGCGCTGGTGGAAGAAGCCACTGCCGCCGCCCGCTCCCTGGAAGAACAAGCCGTGCAACTCACCGACGCGGTCGCCATCTTCAAGATCGATGCACGGCAGGCACGCCGCGCAGACGCGCGCGCTACCGCACCGGTCGCGCATCTGTTGGACAAGGTACGCCACGCCTGAGCAGTGGCGTGGCCGCCGGCTGACTTTCAAAGGGGCAGCTGGCGTGAGCGCACCGCAGCGCTTGCCGGCGGCGATCGCAACAAGCCACTCACGTCCTCCCAAGCGCGCCCTGAGCGCGCGCTTGGCTGTTGCAACGGCGCAGCTACCTTTGCAGGGACACCATCTGCGCCAACGCCGCCTGTTCGCTGTCAAATAAACTGCCGAACATATCGAATTGTCGAGCAATCCCTGCACCGGCGGCGATCCGACGGCCCGGCCTGGCGGGTGGACTGCAATAGATCACCATGGACCAGCAGAATTTCCGGCTCCCACACCTGCGCAATGACTGCATAACGCTGCAGACAGAGCGATTAGCGCAGCGCCACGTGCTCGGGTAGCAGCAACAGCACACACAGCAGCAGCATGAAGACCGCGATCAGTCCATCCAGTATCTGCCACGCACGCGGATGCCGGAACACCGGCTGCAACAAGCGGGCGCCATAGCCCAGGCCAGAGAACCAACTGACGCTGGCGATACACGCACCGAGCGCAAATGCCCAGCGCAACGCACCGGGATAATGCGTGGCCAGGCTGCCGAGCAAGAGCATCGTATCGAGATAGACGTGCGGATTGAGGAAGGTAAACGCCAGGCAGGTGAGCACTGCGCGTTGCCAGTGTTCTTCGCCCTGTTGCGCCGGGGTCATTGTGCCTTCGCCGCGCCAGGCACGGCGCGCGGCCATCCAGCCATAGACTGCAAGAAATGCGGCACCTGCGTAACGCAGCAGCTGCAGCAGGCCCGACCATTGCTGCGCCAATACGCCGATTCCGGCGACACCGAGCAATATCAGCGCGATATCCCCTAGTACGCAGATCGTCACCACTAGCCCCACGTGCTGGCGCTTGAGTCCTTGCCGCAGCACGAACGCATTCTGCGCGCCAATCGCAACGATGAGGCCGACACCGGCGAGAAAGCCGGCGATTATTGCTTGAGCGATCACAGTGTTGTCTCCGGGTAAGGAGTGCATCGTCTGCCATTGCAGATCATTAGAAAAACTAAATAATCTGTATGCTGCTTAGATCTCCTAATGCGCTCAAACTATGGATCTCCTACATCCTCAACTGGCCGCATTCGCAGCCGTATTGGACGAAGGCAGCTTCGACGCTGCTGCACAGCGGCTGGCGGTAACGCCCTCGGCAATCTCGCAACGCATCAAGGCGCTCGAAGATCGACTGGGGCAGGTACTGGTCATGCGTAAGGCGCCTTGCCGGCCAACACCGGCAGGCGAACGGCTGTTGCGCCGACTTAAGCCCATGCAGGTACTCGAAGCCGAAGCGATTGCCGACTTCCTGCCTGGCGATGGCGTCGCCGGCCATCTGCGCACACTCGCCATCGCGGTCAATGACGACTCGCTACAAACCTGGTTCCTGCAGGCGTTGTCGTCGCTGCACCAGACGCACAACTTCCTGTTCGATGTGCAGGTGGACGACCAGGATCACACCCTGGAATTGTTGCGCACTGGCAGCGTACTGGGCGCGGTCACCTCCGAGCGCGCGCCACTGCAGGGCTGCAATGTCCACGCATTGGGCGTGATGCGGTACCACGCAGTCGCATCGGCAGCGTTCGTCGCTGCGCACTTCAAGGGTGGCTTTACGGCCAGCGCGCTGGACCAGGCGCCGATGATGGTATTCAATCGCAAGGACACGTTGCAGGCGCGCTTCGTCAGGCGCATCACGCGCACCCGGTTGGCCCCGCCCACGCATTACCTGCCCACCTCCACCGGTTTCGTCGAAGCCGCTGCACGCGGACTCGGCTGGTGCCTGGCACCCGAAGCGATGGTGCTGCCTGCGGTGCGCAACCAGCAGGTCGTCATCATCGACCCCACCCGCTGGCTCGATGTCCCGCTGTACTGGCAATACGCCGCTGTGCGCTCGAGCGCCTTGCAGCAACTCAGCCAGGCACTGCGCGAGGCCGCTGCCACCAGCTTGCGTGGCAGCAGATAGACACCACAGCCACCGTTCTCACTGCCTGCCCATCGCCGGGCTGCCATGCATCGGCTTGCGGGGCATGCGCGCCAGCGCACTGTGGCAGACAGGGCTATCGCACTTCTCGCCGGCTACCCGTGTCGTTCAACTTCGGCAACACACGCGCTCGATCACTCGGCGCTGCGCTGCTGCAACAGCGAGAGCGCATGTTTTAGATCGCGAAAATGGAAAGGCTTCTGCAGACCGTGCCGGTGCCGGTACTTCTCGGGAATCCCGCCCTGCGCATAGCCGGTCACGAAGATATACGGAACACCGCGCGCGTCCAGTTCTTCTGCAATTGGAAACGACCAGGTGCCGCCAAGATTGATGTCCAGCAGTGCCAGGTCGAGGTTGCCTTCCTGCACCGCTTGCAGCGCTGCGTCCACGTCGGCCACGGTTGCCGCCACCTCGTAGCCCAGTTCCGCCAGGCAATCCTCCAGGAGCATCGCCACCAACGACTCGTCTTCGACCAGGAGCACGCGCATGGTCATGGCCGTGCCTCGGCATGCTCGGGCGGCAACGGGATGGAAACGCGGAAACACACGCCAGCCGGGTCGAACGACAGCTCAACCTCGCCCTTGAGGTCGTGCTTCAAGCCACGCTCCAAAAGACGCGTGCCGAATCCTTTGTGCGTGGGTGGTTGCACGGGCGGCCCCCCGCTTTCGCGCCAGATCAATTCGAGGCGCTCCTGCTCGCCGCGTGTGCTGCGCTCCCACGAAACCATGACATTCCCAGCTGGCAAGGATAATGCGCCGTGCTTGAGCGCGTTCGTGCACAGCTCATGCAGCGCCATCGACAGCGCCAATGCCCGCCGCGGATCCAGCCGACAAGAATCGCCCTGCAGCGTGAAGCGCTGGCTGTCGTGCGACTCATACAGCGCGGCAGCGTCGCGGGTCAGTTCCAGGACGTCGGCACTGACCCAGTTTTCGCGCGTCAGCGTGTCGTGTGCCCGCGACAGCGCCAGCAAGCGCGCGTCGAGCTTTTCCTGAGCGTCGGCCAAGCCGCCGGCGTTGGTGAACGACTGCCGCGCCAACGATTGCACCATTACCAACGAATTCTTGACCCGGTGGTTGAGCTCGTTGATCAACAGTTGCAGGTGCTGCTCATGCTGCTTGTGCTCGGTGATGTCGCGCGTGGCGCCAGCGATCGCCTCGACCCTGCCATCGGGTCCGAATACCGGAGTAAAAATGTAGTCGTAGATGCGCAGGCCCTTGGTGGTATGCGGGAATGGCACCTCGCCGCGCACCGGCTGGCCTGTTGCGATCACCTGTTCGATCTCTTCATCGTGCATGGCCGCATGCCAGGGCTCGTAGCCCAGTTCCAGGCAGGTCTTGCCGCAGGCGTCTTCCCAGCGCATGCCCCACATCGTCAACAACGCCTGATTGGCGTAGACGAAGCGATGCTGGATATCGAACACATACAAAAGATCCGGTGTTGCCTGTAGCAGGGCCTCGTAAATGCGCGATTTCGCTGCGTCTTCCTGATGCTCGGCCATTGCGTCATGCTTCCAAAATTGATGCGAACGATAAATGCACTTACGTGAACGCCTGATCATGCGTATTTGACGTCGAATCCAGCGCAGAAAACGCCCGCCGTCACCGAAGAGACCGGTTGCAATCGATCGATAACGCAACTGCACTCCACTCTTTCCTCTTGCGCGGCCAATCCCGCACCAACCAAAGCCGTAGTGATGACCGGTTCCTGGTCGCCCTGCACCACCGTCCCTGATAGCCTTCGGGGTTATTCCGCAGTGATTGCCGATTCGTCATGAAAAAAGCCGTTGTTCTGTTGTCCGGTGGCATGGATTCCGCCGCCGTTATCGCACTCGCGCAGGAGCAGGGCTTTGCCGTCTACGCGCTAAGCGTGCGCTATGGCCAACGCCACACGTCGGAACTGGACGCCGCAGCGCGCGTTGCTGCCGCGCAGGGCGTCATTGCGCATAAGGTGGTCGACGTGGACCTGCGCAGCATCGGCGGCTCGGCGTTGACCGACGACATCGACGTCCCCGACGCTGGCGGCGAAGGCATCCCGGTCACGTACGTCCCTGCGCGCAACACCATCATGCTGTCGCTGGCGCTCGGCTGGGCCGAGGTCATCGGCGCCAACGACTTGTTTTGTGGCGTCAATGCGGTGGACTACTCTGGCTACCCCGATTGCCGTCCCGAGTTCGTGCGCGCTTTCGAGGTGCTGGCCAACCTGGCTACCAAGGCAGGCGTGGAAGGTGCAGGGCTACGCGTGCACGCACCGCTGCAGTTCCTCAGCAAGGCCGACATCGTCCGTGAAGGCGTGCGCCTGGGTGTGGACTTCGGCCTCACGGTCTCCTGCTACCGCGCCGATGCGGATGGGCGCGCCTGCGGCCACTGCGACGCCTGCCGCCTGCGCGCAGCCGGCTTCGCCGATGCCGGCGTTCCCGACCCCACGCACTACGCCATTTTGTCTTGACGCCCGCGTAGGGTAGAATGCGCACCCCGACGCAATGTCGGGGTCAGTGGGCCGTTAGCTCAGTCGGTAGAGCAGAAGACTTTTAATCTTTTGGTCGATGGTTCGAATCCATCACGGCCCACCATCTCCAGCAAGGCTTTCAGCGAACTTCATCGCTGCGCAAGAAGGCACCCACTCCGCCATTCCGCAATCTTCGGTCGCCCTGCAAGCCTGCAGGTACCGATGCACCGCGACGTCATCGCCGTGCGCCTAAGGTCTTTGCCACCTTGTGGGATCGCCCGCTGCCAGATCAGACCGACTTACCGCCCAGATCTTTTTGCCAGCGTAAGGCGGGTTCCTGAGGCGCCGCGTTACCTGCCTGATCCTCAGCGCCCAGCCTCGTCGTTCCACAGCAGCTTATGCAGCTGCATCTGGAAGCGCACCGGCAAGCGATCTGCCACGATCCAGTCGGCCAGCTGGCGCGCGCTTACCTCGCTTTTGCTCGGCGAAAACCACACCGTGCAGCGGCGATCCAGGCCATGCGCGGCGACGACCTCGCGCGACCATTCGTAGTCGGCGCGGCTGCAAATCACCAACTTGATCTGGTCGCGTGCGGTCAGCAGCGGCAGGTTTTCCCAGCGATTGCGCGCCTGCTCGCCGGATGCGGGCGTCTTGATGTCGACCACGCGCGAAACGCGCGGATCCACGGCAGACACGTCCAGCGCACCGGAAGTTTCCAGCGAAACGTCGTAACCGGCGTCGCAAAGCTTCTCCAGCAATAACAGACAACGCTTCTGTGCCAACGGCTCGCCACCGGTCACGCAGACATGGCGCACGCCATGACTGGCGACCTCGGCAACGATGGCGTCGATGTCATGCCACTGCCCGCCATGGAACGCGTAGGCAGTGTCGCAATACAGGCAGCGCAACGGGCAGCCGGTCAGGCGCACGAACACCGTCGGCCAGCCGGCGGCATCGGCCTCGCCTTGCAGGGACAAAAAGATTTCGGTGATCTTCAATCGCGGCAATGGCGACTGGACGATCTCGCTGGGGACGGCGGCGTTCATGGGCGAAGTATGCGCCGTGCCGACCGGCACAGACGCGCAGGCTCAGCGCAGTTGCTGGCCGAGACGGATGGACTGCAGGCGCTCCTGCGCAACGCGTGCCGCGTCGGAGCCAGGGTACTGCGTAGCGACCTGCTGCAAGGTCTGCTGGGCCTCGTTGTTCTTGCCTTCGCCGTACTGCGACAGGCCAAGCTTCAACAAGCCGCCGGCGGCCTTGTCATGGGTGGGATAACGGCTGACGAGATCGCGGAACTGCGTCTCGGCAAGCTGGAAATTGCGGGTGGCGTAATAGCTTTCGCCCAGCCAATACAAGGCATTGGGGGTATAGACGCCGTTGGGATAGAGCTCCAGAAAGCTCAGGAACAGCTGCGATGCATCGTCGTACTTGCCGTTCTTCAACGCATCGAAGGCCACGTTGTAGGCAGTACGTTCGTCGTTGCTGACGGCCAGGGTGCCCGGGTCGCCATGGACGGTGGGCGGCTTCTCGGAAGTTGCCGCCACTGCGGGCCGCGCGGCAGGTGCCGGGGCCGGGGTCACGCTGCCGGTCGCTGGGGGCAATGGCGGTGTTGCGCCACCTGCGCCTTCCAACCGGTTCAAGCGTCCATCCAGGTCCAGGTATTGGTCCTTGGACTGCTGCTTGAGTTGCTCATTGTCGTGCTGCAGCTGTTCGACGGTCGACCGCAACGCCTGCAGGTCCGAACGCGCCTGCTGCAGCTGATTGAGGAGATCGTTGTTGGCCTGGCTATTGGCCTGCTGCTGCTCGAGCACGGCCACACGATCAGCGAGACTGGCTCGCTGGGCGTATGCCGGCGCGGCGACCACAAGGGCCGCCGCGACGAACAGGGATGTCACTCGAAAGCGCATCGCTTCTTACTGAGCCGTGTACACGATTTCGACGCGGCGGTTCTGCGACCAGCAGGACTCGTTCGACTCGGTGCAGACCGGACGCTCTTCGCCGTAGCTGACGACGGTCAGCTGGCTGGCCGAACCGCCGGCAGCCTGCAGCGAGGACGACACGGCATTGCCGCGACGCTCGCCCAGACCCATGTTGTACTCACGCGAACCGCGCTCGTCCGCATTGCCCTGCAGGGTGATGCGCGAGGAAGGGCGGTCACGCAGGTACTTGGCGTGGCAAGCCATGATG
This sequence comes from Xanthomonas sp. D-36-1, assembly GCF_017746155.1. Classification (NCBI taxonomy): domain Bacteria; kingdom Pseudomonadati; phylum Pseudomonadota; class Gammaproteobacteria; order Lysobacterales; family Lysobacteraceae; genus Xanthomonas; species Xanthomonas sp. D-36-1. Next base: position 50,489 of record NZ_JAGHWR010000019.1, on the reverse strand, counting down.
GCCTGGAATTCCGGCTTCAGGGAGTCCTGATCCAGATCGAAGTAAACAACGCGCTGACGCAGGCAGGCATCGGTATCCAGGTCGCCCGGGCCGTACAGGCCAGAGGTGGACGGGCCGGTGGGAACCGAGGAACCAGCGGTGGTATCGGTCGCAGGAGGCGGAGTTTCCTTCACCTTCTTCGAGCAACCAGCCAGCACAGCAACGGACAGCAGGGAGACAAGCAAGACGCGGGTGGACTTGTTCATGGGGTACCTATGGAGGCTCTGGGCCAATGAGTGGTTTAACGCAGCGAAATATTAACATTAATGCGCGGTTCGGTAAGGCCCCCATGCGGGTTCTCTCACATCGCCGTCGGCCAGCACCAGGCGCTGGCGGACCCGAGCGTCGGAAGAGACCGCGTACAGCACGCCACGGCCGCCTTCGCGTGCGGCGTACAACACCATGCTGGCGTTAGGCGCAAAGCTCGGCGATTCGTCCAGCGAACCCGGCGACAGCGTGCTCCAGCTGGGCGAACCCAGGCTGCGGTCCATCATCGCGATGCGGTAGGTGTTGCCGCTGCCCTGTGCCACGGCAATCTTCTTGCCGTCGAACGACACGCTGGCGGTGGCGTTGTAGTTGCCTTGGAAGGTCACGCGGTTGGCGCTGCCGCCGCTGGCTGCCACCTGGTAGATCTGCGGACGACCGCCACGATCGGAGGTGAAGTAGATGCTGCCGCCATCCGGCGCCCAGGTCGGCTCGGTGTCGATGCCGAAGTGGTTGGTGAGCTGGGTCAGCTGCTTGCTTCCCAGGTCCATTACGTAGATTTCCGGGTTACCGCTGCGCGACAGCGCCAGCGCCAGGCGACGCCCGTCCGGCGAGAACGACGGTGCGCCGTTGATGCCGCGGAAGCTGGAGACCAGCTCGCGTGCGCCGGTGGCGATGTCCTGCAGGTAGATCGACGAGTTGCCGCGCTCGAAGCTCACATACGCCAACTTCTTGCCGTCCGGGCTCCAGTTCGGCGACAGCAGCGGCTCGGCCGAACGCACGATGGTTTGCGGGTTGTAGCCATCCGAGTCAGCCACCATCAGCGCATAACGCATGGCGCCGCCCTTGCCGCTGGCGGTCACGTAGGCAATGCGGGTCCAGAATGCACCGCGCACGCCAGTGATTTTTTCGTAGATGGCATCGGCCATCTGGTGCGAAACATCGCGCATTGCGTTGGCACGCGCGGTCATCGCCAGGCCCAGCATGCGCTCGCCCTTGGCCACGTCGAACAACTCGTATTCGACCCGGTATGCGCCTTCGCCGGCGTCCATGACGCGGCCGACCACGATGTAGTTCTGCTTGAGGGTGCGCCAGGTCTGGAACTGCACCTCGGTGCCACGGGTCGGCTTTTCGACGATCTGCGCAGCCGGCAACGTGCGGAACTGGCCGGAACGATCCAGGTCGGCGCCGACCACGGCGGATACGTCGGTCTGCGGCGCGGTGCCCGAGCCCTGATAGGGCATCGGAATGACGGCGATCGGCGTGGCAGACGCGCTACCGCCGACGATATCGATGGTGAGGCCTTGCTGCTGCGCGAGTGCGCTCAGCGGCAACAACAGGGCGGTCAAGGCGGCTAGCCAACGCAGCGGTTTTTTCATGGACGGCTCGGATCGGGCAGGAAAAGTGTGCAAGGGATAGCAATCAACGAGTGAACATACTCGCAATCGTGAATGAGGTGACGTGAAAACGGAGCGAGCGATGGTGTAGCGACATGGACAGCCCCATGGACGATAACGCGGGGTGGCATCAGGCTGCGGCGACAGTGGTCGCCGCAGCCAGACCAGGGTCACTGATCCTGCGCCGTGAACACAAAGGTCAGGTTGCGCTGGAACACCGATTCGAAACCGCGGTAGGGCAACGGCTGGGCGCTCAACACGGCGGCTTCGATCGAACGCTGGCCAGCCTCGTCGTAGGGGCAGCCGGGTGCTACCTTGGCCTCCATCACGCTGCCGCCCGGCAACTGGCGGATGTTGATGGTGCATTTTTGGCCTGGCGGCACCGACGGCGGACGCACCCATTGCGCCAGCACTTTCTGCTGGATCGCGGCAGCGTACTTGGCCGACAGGTCGGTACTGGTACCGCCCTGCCCTGCGGTCGGCTGCGCGCTGGTCGCCGCGGCCGCGGAGGCCTGTTGCGCACGCGCGGCCGCGACCTGGCGCAACTTCTGCTCGGCCAGCGCCATTTCCTTATCGGCTTGCGCGCGCTGACGACGGATCTCGGCGATCTTCTTCTGGCGTTCGGCTTCTTCCGCCGCCTGCTGTGCGGCCGCCTGTTTCTTCTTGGCGTCGGCTTCTTCCTGCTGCTTGGCCAGGCGCAATTTCTGCTCGGCCTCTTCCTGGCGTTTGCGCTCGGTCAGGTCGATCTGCTCCTGGCGACGCTTGGCTTCCTGTTCCTGCTTGGCCTTTTCGGCGGAAATGGCCAATGCATCCACGCGCTCCTGGTCGACCTTGTCGGGCTGGGCGACGCGCTCCTGTGCCTGCGCCTGCTGCGGCGTGGGTGCATCCTGCGGGCGCGGCTCGGGGATCGGCTGCGGCGGTGGCACGCTGTCTTCCGGCGCGGGTTCGGGCAACGGCGCAGGCGGGGGCGGCGTTTCGACCGGCGTGGCCTTCAATGCCTGGCGCGCAACCCGCGCCTCGGCAGCCGACACGTCCAGCGAGGCCTCCATGCTGGGGTCGCCGGCTGCCGGTTCCACCGAGCGTTCCGGCGACCACAGCCAGCCGGCGATGAACACCAGCGCGACCAGGACGTGCACGACCAATGCCAGTACGACCGGTCGAAACCAGCCGTCGTCGCGCGCCGTCTGCGTGGGGAGCGCGTCAGCGTGCATCGCTGCCTGCGCTGCCGCCGGAGTCGGAAATCAGGCCCACCTTCTCGACCTTGGCCTGCTTGAGCACGTCGATGGCGTCCATGATCTTCTGGTACGGCGCGGCGCGATCGCCGGCCACCACCACACGTGCGTCCTTGTCCTGCGCCACGATGGCAGCCAACTGTGCCTGCAGCGCGGCCACGTCCATCGCCTGCGGCTTGCCCTTGGGCAGTTGCAGCGCCAATTTGCCATCGGCAGCGACCACCACCACCACCGGGTCCTGCTTGCTCTCCAGCGCCTTGGCGCGCGAGCTGGGCAGACTGACGTCGGTGCTCAGGGTCAGCAGCGGTGCGGTGACCATGAAGATGATCAGCAGCACCAGCATCACGTCGATATACGGCACGACGTTGATGTCGGATTTGAGCTTGCGCTTCTTACGACGGGAAATACCGGAGATCATCGCGAAACGTTCCTAATTAATCCTCGGCGCCGGGCGGCAGTGGAGTCGCGCGGCGCCCGGGTGAGGGACAGCCGCGCATCACGCTGTGCATCGACGCGACTGGCTCGCCCGGCCACGTCCCGCATCAAACCGTGCGGATGCATGCCGGGAGCGCGCATCACTCGTCCGCGCCAGCCTGGCGCTGCAGGATGGAGCTGAACTCGTCGGCGAAGGTCTCGTAGCGCACCGACAGCCGTTCCACGCGGGTGGTGAAGCGGTTGTAGGCCCACACCGCCGGAATCGCCACGAACAGGCCGATGGCGGTGGCGAACAGCGCTTCGGAGATACCCGGCGCCACGGCCGCGATGCCGGCCTGCTCGCCGCTGCTGACCATGTCGTGCATGGTCACCATGATGCCGAACACGGTACCGACCAGGCCGACGTACGGCGCGGTGGAGCCGATGTTGGCCAGCAATTCGAGATTGCGCTCGAGCTGGTCGACCTCACGGGTAAAGGCAGTGCGCATGGCGCGCTGCGCGCCTTCCAGTTGCACGCGCGCGTCCAGACGGCGGCGATCGCGCAGGCGCGAGAACTCGCGGAAGCCGCTTTCGAACATCGACTCCAGACCGCCAACGGTCCGGTTGCGGTCGGTTGCCGAGGCATACAGCTTGGCCAGGTCCGCACCGGACCAGAAGCGGTTCTCGAACTCGTCGGCCTCGCGATTGGCCAGCTTGAACGCACGCGCCTTGCGGAAAATGATCACCCAGCTGATGAACGAGCCGATCAGCAGCAGCAGCACGATGATCTTGACCGGGATACTGGCGCGCAGGATCAGGTCCACATAGTTGATGCTGCTGTTGTGCGCCACGCTGGCGGTCTGCGCCGCGGCAGCGGCGACGTCCTGCGGTAGTGCTTCCACTACCGTGTCCTGCAGGGCCAGGAGCAATGCAATCGACATCCGTTCGTTCCTCAGTAATCGGATTCTGGGGTTTCTAGAGCTTTCAACACGTCATACAGCGCATCGTCCATGCCACGCGGACGGAAGTCGCTGGCACCGAGCGCGGCAATGCGCACCTCGGCGGTCAGCAGCACTTCGCCTTCGCGACGGACCGATTGCGCGAACAGCAGGCTGGCCCGTCTGCATCGCAGCAACACCGCCGACACTGACAGCGCGTCGTCGAGCCGGGCCGGCTTGAGGAAATCCAGTTGCATCGAGCGAACCGCAAACACCAGGTCGTGCTCCTGGCGCATACGCTCCTGCCCGTAACCGAGCGCGCGCATCCACTCCGTGCGCGCACGTTCCATGAAGGCAACGTAGCGCGCGTGGTAGACCACCCCGCCGGCATCGGTATCTTCCCAGTAGACGCGTGTCGGCCAACTGAATACCGGCGGGGATTGGGGATTCGGGAATCGGGATTCGATGGTCATGGGCACGGAGCTTCGTTCGGGACGGCCCAGGTTGGCGACCAACAGAGCGTTCTCAAAACAGGTCTCCCGGTTCGCCGATGCCCGGGGCGCGGTCGCGCGGCGGTTTCAGGCCCAGATGCAGATAGGCCTTGGGCGTGACCATGCGGCCGCGCGCGGTGCGGACCAGAAAGCCCTGCTGGATCAGGTACGGCTCGATGACATCTTCCAGCGTGCCGCGCTCTTCCGACAGCGAGGCGGCCAACGATTCCACGCCGACCGGGCCGCCGTCGAAGTGCTCGACGATGGTGCGCAACATGCGGCGGTCGAGCTCGTCAAAGCCTTCCGGGTCGACCTTGAGCATCTGCATGGCCGCCTGCGCCACCGGCAGATCGATATGCCCGGCCGCCTTGACCTGTGCGTAGTCGCGTACGCGACGCAGCAAGCGATTGGCGATACGCGGGGTACCGCGCGCGCGGCGTGCGATTTCCGCCGCGCCTTCGGGCGTGCAGTCGATGCCGAGGATCGCCGCCGAGCGGATCACGATGCGGGTCAGTTCCTGCGGGGAATAGAACTCCAGCCGTTGCACGATGCCGAAGCGGTCGCGCAGCGGTGCGGTCAGCAACCCGGCACGCGTGGTGGCGCCGATCAGGGTGAACGGCGGCAGATCGATCTTGATCGAACGCGCAGCCGGGCCGTCGCCGATCATGATGTCGATCTGGAAATCTTCCATCGCCGGATATAGCACTTCTTCCACCACCGGCGAGAGGCGATGGATTTCGTCGATGAACAACACATCGTGTGGCTGCAGGTTGGTCAGCAGCGCGGCCAGATCGCCGGCCTTTTCGATCACCGGGCCGGAGGTCACGCGCAGGCTCACGCCCAGCTCGTTGGCGATGACGTGACTCAGCGTGGTCTTGCCGAGCCCGGGCGGGCCGAAGATCAGCACATGATCCATCGCCTCGCCACGCGCCTTGGCCGCCTGGATGTAGATCTCCATCTGCTCGCGCACCGGCTGCTGGCCGAGATAATCGGCAAGGCGCTTGGGACGAATGCTCGCATCGGCGGCGTCGTCTTCGCGGGTGGAGCTGCTGGCGATGATGCGCTGCTCGGTCATCCGACCATCTTCTCATGCCGCGCGCGGATGGCACAGCATCTAGACATCAAGCTCGGCCTGGCGCATGCCTGGACCGTGTTATGCACTTTGAGATGAGATGGGTTGGCTGCCAGCGGTGCGGAGCCGGTGCTGCGTAATGCCGGCTTGGCCGGCGCCAAGCCGCGCGGGGCGCGCTCCGTGCCGCTCACGGCCAACCCTCAGGAAGCGCCCTGCGGCGCGCCGATACCGCGTTGCGCGCCTTGCCCAGGCAGCCAGCCTGGCGGGCCGCAGCGCACGCCTTGTCTCGACGCGGCACAGACGCTTGGCAATCACCTCACACTACATGACACGCGCTAGATCTCGACTTGTGCGCCCAACTCCACCAGGCGGTTGCCGGGGATGCGGAAGAATCCGGTGGCCGGGGCGGCATTGCGGTGCATCAGGGCGAACAGCTTGTCGCGCCAGATCGGCATGCCGCGGTTGGCGCTGGCCACGATGGTTTCGCGGCTGGCGAAATAGGTGGTGTCCATCGGATCGAAATAGATCCCGCCCTGATCGCAGGAGCGCATCAGCGCCAGCGGCACGTCCGGGGTCTCCATGAAACCGAAGCGCACATGCACGCGGTAGAACTCGTCGCCGATCGCGTCGATCTTCAGCCGCTTCCCGGCGGCCGCGTACGGCACCTGCAGGGTTTCCACGGTCAGGAACACATTGCGCTCGTGCAGCACCTTGTTGTGCTTGAGGTTATGCATCAGCGCGTGCGGCACCACCATCGGGTCGGCGGTCAGGAACACGGCCGTCCCGGGCACGCGCACCGGCGGTGCCAGCATCAACCCGGGCAGGAAGGTGTCCAGCTTGATGCCGTCCTTGCGGATCTCGTCGTGCAGCAGCTTGCGGCCGCGGCGCCAGGTACGCATCAGGGTGAACAGGATCAGGCCCAGCAACAACGGGAACCAGGCGCCGTCCAGGAACTTGATGATGTTGGCGTAGAAGAACGCACAGTCCACCGCCAGGAACACCAGCGCGAACAACCACAGCAGCGGCGCCGGCACGCGCGGGTTGGCACGTGCGTAGATGATCATCAACACGGTGGTGATCAGCATGGTGCCGGTCACCGAGACGCCGTACGCGGTGGCCAACGAGGCCGAGTCGCCGAAACCGATCACCGCCACCGCCACCAGCGCCAGCAGGCACCAGTTCACCGCCGGCACGTAGATCTGGCCGATGGTGGAGTGCGAGGTGTGGCGAATGTGCATGCGCGGGATGTAGCCGAGCTGCATGGCCTGGCTGGCCACCGAATAGGCGCCGGTGATCAGTGCCTGCGAGGCGATCACCGTGGCCGCGGTGGCCAGCACGATCATCGGGTACAGCGCCCACTCCGGCACCGCCTCGTAGAACGGGTTGCTGACCGCGGCCGGATTGCGCAGCACCAACGCGCCCTGCCCCAGGTAGGTCAAGGTCAGCATCGGCAAGACCACGAACTGCCACGAGCGGCGGATCGCCTTGGCACCGAAATGGCCCATGTCCGCGTACAGCGCTTCGCCGCCGGTCACCGCCAGCACCACTGCGCCGAGCACGAACACCGCATGCCAGTTGTGTTGCGCGAAGAAGCGCACGCCCCACCACGGATTCAGCGCATGCAGCACTTCCGGTGCGCGGGCCATGTTGTAGACGCCGATCGCGCCCAACGCGAAGAACCAGAGCAGGGTGATCGGCCCGAATGCCTTGCCGACGCGTTCGGTGCCGAAGCGCTGCGCCAGGAACAGCATGCTCAGCACCACCAACGTGATCGGCACCACGAACGGCTCCAGCTTGGGCGCGGCCACCTCCAGGCCCTCCACCGCAGACAGCACCGAAATCGCCGGGGTGATGACGCCGTCGCCAAAGAACAGCGAGGCGCCGAAGATGCCGAGGATGCCGACCACATACATCGAGCGCGAGCCGCCCGGCAGGGTGCGCTGCGCCAGCGCGGTCAACGCCATGATGCCGCCCTCGCCATCGTTGTCGGCGCGCATGATCACGGTGACGTATTTGAGCGTGACCACCAGCATCAGCGCCCAGAACACCAGCGACAGGATGCCCAGCACGGTGTCGTGGTCCGGGGTCAGCCCGTAGTGCGGCGAAAACGCCTCTTTGAGCGTATACAGCGGGCTGGTACCGATATCGCCGAAGACGACGCCGATCGCGCCGATGACCAAGGCGGTCTGGCTATTGGCGGGCGCGTGGCTGGAGCCGGCTGATTTGGGGGTGTGAGACATGAGGTGGGCAGTTTTCGCCAGACAGCGTGAAGAAGATGAGGGAGACAGCACCTATCGAAGGTGCCTGCACTGACGTCACAGGCACCCAAGGTACGGGCTGGCCGCGGGCAAGGATGCGCAGTGTACGGGCCGCCCCTGTCGATGCCGAGTGCCGGCCGCGCCCGCTTTGCAGCCAGGCGATGGTCCGTGGCCGCGCCTAGCGCAGCGCGGCTTGCAGCGCCTTGCGAATGACGGTCGCGACCTCGTCGCCTTCTGCACCGGCGTCGCGCGCCATGCGGGCGGCCTCGGCCGGCTTGTAGCCCAGCTGTTGCAAGGCCACGGTGGCTTCGGAAACGGCATCGGGCCCCAACTGTCCGGTAATCGGTGCACCGCTGCTGAAATCGGCGGCGCGGTCGCGCAGTTCCACCACCATGCGCTCGGCGGTCTTCTTGCCGATGCCGGGAATGCGCGTCAGTGCCGTGATGTCGCCGCTGGTGATCAGGCGGGCGAACTCGTCCACGCTGACCCCGGACAACACCGCCAGCGCGATCTTGGCGCCGATGCCGGTGACCTTCTGCACATCGCGGAACAGCCGCCGCTCGCCCTCGCGCAGGAAGCCGTACAGCGACACGCTGTCTTCCTTTTGCGCGTAATGGGTAAACAGGATCACGTCGCGACCGACATCGGGCAGGTCGTAGAAGGTGCTCATCGGCGCCTCCAGCTCATACCCCACCCCACCCACGTCGATCACCAGCCACGGCGGCTGCTTGTAGGCCAGGATCCCGCGCAGACGGCCGATCATTGGGCACCGCCGTTGTGGTGCGGGGATTGGGGATTGGGGATTGGGGATTGGCAAGAACCCTCGCTGCCGTCAACAACAGTCTCACCCCGACGAAGCGGTGCAGCGCGCGCGGACTCGACTTTGCGAATCCCCAATCCCAAATCCCGAATCCCGATTGTCATTTCTTGCGGCTCCAGGCCTGTTGGGTATTGACGCCCAGGCGTTGCGCGGTGGCGCGCACGTGGGCGTGAGTGATGGCGACCGCCAATGCGTCGGCAGCGTCGGGCTGCAGCTTGCCATTCAAGTTGAGCATGATGCCGACCATGTGCTGCACCTGCACCTTGTCGGCGCCGCCCTTCCCGACCAGCGCCAGTTTGATTTCCTTGGCCGCGTATTCGTGCACGGGCAGGTCGCGCATGACCACCGCGCAGATCGCCGCGCCGCGCGCGTGGCCGAGCTTGAGCGCCGAAGCGGCACTCTTGCCCATGAACACCTTTTCGATCGCGACTTCATCCGGCCGATAGATCTCGATCAACTCGCCCAAGCCCTGCAGCAGGCGCTTGAGCCGCTGGGAGAAATCACCCTCGCCCAGCAGCATCAGCGGCGCGTGGTGCACATGCCGGGTGCGACCGCCCTCGTCGATATCGATGATGCCGATGCCGGTGCGCTGCGAACCCGGATCGATGCCCAGGATGCGGGTCATTGAGCGGCCGGGAATTGGGAGTCGGGAATCGGGAATGGGTAAAGCGGCCTACTGGCGTGCTCGACATTGCCGAGCGATGCAGGATGCTGCTGTTTCGATTCCCGATTCTCCATTCCCGATTCCCGGCGCCTCAGGCGCCAAGCGCCGCTTGATCGACGTTCGAATACACGTCCTGCACGTCGTCCAGGTCTTCGAGCATGTCCAGTAGCTTGCGGACCTGCACGGCGGTATCGCCGTCCACGGCGATGTCGTTGTCGGCGCGGAAGGTGATTTCGGCGTGTGCCGGTTCCAGCCCTGCAGCGACCAGGGCGTCCCTGACCTGGGCGAAGGCGTCCGGGGCGGTCAGCACGTCGATGGCTCCGTCTTCCGGGTACACCACCACATCGTCGGCGCCGGCTTCGATGGCGGCATCGGTGAGGGTGTCTTCATCGATGCCGGCAGCGAAGCTCAGCACGCCCAGGCGCTTGAACATGAAGGCCACCGAGCCCTCGGTGCCCATGTTGCCGCCGCATTTGCTGAAGGCATGGCGCACATCGGCCACGGTGCGCACGCGGTTGTCGGTCAGGCAGTCCACGATCACCGCCACGCCGCCGGGCGCGTAGCCCTCGTAGCGCACTTCTTCGTATTCCACCCCTTCCAGCTCGCCGGTGGACTTCTTGATGGCGCGCTCCATCACGTCCTTGGACATGTTCGACGACAGGCCCTTGTCCATGGCGGTGCGCAGACGCGGATTGTTGGACGGGTCGCCGCCACCGGCGCGGGCGGCCACGCTGATCTCGCGGATGATCTTGGTAAACATCTTGCCGCGTTTGGCGTCGGAGGCGTTCTTGCGGCCTTCGATCGAGGGACCTCTACCCATGGGTGGTTCCAGACTGGCTTCAATGACAGGGCGCGGATTTTACCTGATTGCCTGCCTTCACCGGGGCAGCGCCATCCGCCGGCGCATGTTCACGGCTGGAAGCGGCCGGTGCGCAGAAAGGCCAGCGCCTGTGCGGCGGCTTCGGGCGAGCGCAACAGCCCGCTGTGGCTTGCCCGCACTACGCAATGGTCGCGCAGCCCGGGCAGGCGGGTTTCGGCCAGCGTCACGGTGCCGTCCGAGTCACCTTCAAGGGGGGCGAGCCAGCGACCGATCCCGCGCGCCACGTTGCCGGCCACCTGGCCGATCTCGGCCTGGCCGTCCCAGCGCACAAAACCCTGTTGCAAGATCGCAGCGCTGCGGCCCATCGCCCATCGCCCGCCACGCTGCGCCAGCCCGCGCGCGGCGGCGCTGCCGCACAACGGCGAGCCCAGGCAGACCACGCGACGCACCGGCAGGTCGGGCGCATCCTGCAATGCCTGCAGGGTCATCAGCCCACCCAGGCTGTGACAGATCACCAACTGCACGCGGCTGGCGCGCAGGCGTTCGATCAGATGCGGCACCGCATGCGCGGGGCCGCCGAGCACGCTGGCGTAACCGAACAGCGCAGGCGCCAGCCCGTGGGCACGCATCCGCCGCGCCAATGGCAGCAGCCAGTGCGCGGTGTTCCAGATGCCATGCACCAGCAGCACGTCGGCGGTCGCGGCGCTCGCCTCCTCGCGGGGACTGCGCCGCGGCGGCGCCGGGCTAATGGGTGATGCGCTGGACACTGAGATGGTTACCGGCAGAGGGCGTCAGCTGCGTGTGCGGTGCGCGCTGGATGCCAGGGCCAACGCGCAATGGCAACCGGCGGCAGCACTGGTGCGTTCAGTCCGCTGCCAGCACCGGCCTGCGCCGCAGGATGTATTCGCGGTCGACGATCTTGCCAACCGGAAAATCGTATTCGCCCACCTTTTCGAATCCGTAGCGGGCGTAGAAGCGTTGCGCGCCGAAATTCTCCGACCACACGCCGATCCACAAGGTGCGTGGACCGTCGCGCTCCAACCATTGCAGTGCGGTTTCGAACAATCGGCTGCCCCAGCCGCTGTTCTGATAGTCCTTCAGCAGATACAACCGCTTCAGCTCCCCATCGCCGGGACGCACCTGGTCATGCGGCAGTCCGCAGGGGCCGGCGGCCGCATGGCCGACCAGCAGGTTGTCCATCTCCAGCAGCCAGATCGCGTAATCCGGGTGCGCCAGCACGGTCCGCGCGCGCTCCACGGCATAGGTCTCTTCCAGAAAACCGCGCAGGTCCTCTTCCGGATACAGATGCCCGAAGGTTTCGGTAAAGGTCTGCGCGGCCAGAAGCGACAGCGCTTCGGCATCGTCCGGCGTGGCGCGGCGAATGCGGGTCATGCGGGCCCCTCTGGCAAGTCGACGCGGCAGCTTCTCGCATGCCGCGGCGTTGCTGCAAGTGGGGAATGGAGAATCGGGAATCGGGAATTGTCGAGCGCCCTGCGCGCCGGACACTGGATGCGTCTGCTCGGCTGGTGGTGTGAGCACCCTGAGGTCTTATTGACATGTGCGATGGAGTGGCACAAAAAGCGCTGCATCGCCTGCTTGAGCCTGCGCGCAGTTCCTCTGCAGGTACTGAGGTTTTAGGAAAGTCGCCGTGCGAGATTTGGGGGGAGCGACCTACGCACGCGAGCTGCGCGTGAAGCTGTTCGATCCGCGCGCTGAGTGCAGCGCGGACCGGCCGGCAAAGCCTTGCGCGCAAACTGCTCGCTGCGCATGAGCGCACACGGCCACGCAACGGGCGTGGCCGTGTGCGATGGCGGATCAGACCTGCTTCGGGCGCACCTGCACGTGCACTTCGGCGAGCTGGTCGGCAGCGATCGGCGACGGGGCGTCGGTCATCAGATCCTGCGCGCCGGTGGTCTTGGGGAACGGGATGACGTCGCGAATCGACTCGGTACCGGCCATCAGCGCGGCGATGCGGTCGATACCGAAGGCGATGCCGCCGTGCGGCGGTGCGCCATAGTTCAAGGCATCCAGCAGGAAGCCGAACTTGGCGCGCGCCTCTTCGGCACCGATGCCGAGCAGTTCGAACACTGCGCTCTGCATGTCCGGGCGATGGATACGGATCGAGCCGCCGCCGATTTCATTGCCGTTGAGCACCATGTCGTAGCCGCGCGAGACCGCAGTGCGGGCATTGGCGCGCAGGTCGGCAATATCGTCCACCGCCGGTGCGGTGAAGGGGTGATGCAAGGCGACGTAACGCTGCGCCTCTTCGTCCCATTCGAACATCGGAAAGTCGGTGACCCACAGCGGCGCCCAGCCGTCGGCGATCAGGTTGAACTCCTTGCCGGCCTTCAGGCGCAGCGCGCCCATGAAGTCGGACACCTTGGTGTAGCCGCCGGCACCGAAGAACACGATGTCGCCATTGCCGGCGCCCACATGCTTGAGCAGCGCGGCGAAGGATTCTTCACTGAAGAACTTGGCGATCGGCGAACTGACCTCGCCGGTCTCCGACAGCTTGATGTAGGCCAGGCCCTTGGCGCCGTATTTGGCGGCGTGCGCTGCGTATTCGTCGATCTGCTTGCGCGACAGGCTGGCGCCACCGGGAATGCGCAGCGCGGCGACACGCCCATCGGCATCGTTGGCGGCAGCGGTGAACACCGGGAATTGGCTGGCCTTGACCAGCTCGGCCACGTCGACCAGTTCCAGCGCGATGCGCAGATCCGGCTTGTCCGACCCAAAGCGGCGCATCGCCTCGGCCCAGGTCATGCGCGGGAACTGCGCAGCCAGGTCCACGTCCACCACTTCCTTGAAGATGGCGCGGATCATGTCTTCGACGAAATCCTGCACGTCGCGCTCGCGCACGAAGGCGAACTCCATGTCGAGCTGGGTGAATTCCAGCTGGCGGTCGGCGCGCAGCGCTTCGTCGCGGAAGCAGCGCGCGATCTGGTAGTAGCGGTCGAAGCCGGCCACCATCAGGATCTGCTTGAACAGCTGCGGGCTCTGCGGCAGCGCATAGAATTCGCCCGGATGCATGCGCGCCGGCACCAGGAAGTCGCGCGCGCCTTCCGGGGTGGCCTTGGTCAGGATCGGGGTTTCGATGTCCTGGAAGTCGCGCGCATCCAGATGCCGGCGCAGCGCCTGCACCAGCTTGATGCGGGTGCGCTGCATGCGCTGCATCTCCGGACGACGCAGGTCAAGATAGCGGTACTTCAGGCGGGTTTCTTCGCCCGGATTCTCACGCGCGTGGAACGGCAGCGGCGCGGCCTTGTTGAGGATGCTGATGCGCGTGGCGATCACTTCCACCTTGCCGCTGCGCAGCTTGTCGTTGACCGCATGCCGCGCGCGCACCACACCTTCCACCTGCAACACGTCCTCGTAGCCCAGGCTGGCGGCCACCTTGAACAGCTCTGCGCTGGCGTCGTCGCCGGCCACCGGTTCCACCGTCACCTGCACGATGCCCTCGTGGTCGCGCAGGTCGATGAAGCACACCCCGCCCAGGTTGCGGGCCACGTCGGTCCAGCCGGCGAGAGTGACGGTTTGGCCGATCAAGGTCTCGTCGACCAGGCCGCAGAAGTGGGTACGCATCGAAAGCTCCGCTGAAAACCCGACGCAGGACAGCGCCGGAAAGCCGGATATTCTGGGGCCGGCGGGCGACAGGAGCAAATGCGCGGGCGCTCATGGGCGCTTAAGTCAGCGCCCGGCTGAATAGGCGCCACGCCCCTCCTGCACCAAGGACGACACGATGCTGCGCACTGCCCTGCTGCTCTCCGGCTTCGGCCTGATCACCTTGACCGGCGCCTTTGCCAGCGTCACTGCCAGCGCCCAGGAGCGCGGCTGGAACGGCCCCAGCATCACCTGTTCCAGCAACGACAATCGCCGTCGCGAGTGCGATACGCCGTTCCGCGGCCGCGCGGTACTGGTGGAAAACATCTCTGGCACGCGCTGCATCGAAGGCCGCAACTGGGGCAGCGAGCGCGGCCGGATCTGGGTGGACAACGGCTGTCGCGGCCGTTTCGTCGAAACCCGCAACGGCGGCGGCTGGGGCGGCGGCAATGGCCCCGGCGACTTTGGCGGGGTCGCTGGAACGGTGCGCTGCGAGAGCAACGATCAGCGTCAGAAGATCTGCGATACCGGCTGGCGCCGCGCCATGTTGGTGCGCCAACTCTCCAACACACCCTGTGTGGAAGGCCGCAACTGGCGCCAGGAGGGCGGCCGGATCTGGGTGGACGACGGCTGCCGGGGCGAATTCGCACAGGCCCGCGGCGGCGGCTGGGACGGCGGTTATGGCGGCCGCGACGACCGCCCCGGCAACGGCTACACCATCACCTGCGCCAGCGACGACCGGCGCCTGCGCGCCTGCGCCTGGGATGGCCGCTATGGCCGCCCGGTACTGACCCGCCAGTTATCGGACACACGCTGTGAGGAAGGCCGCAGCTGGGGATACGACGATCGTCGCGCCACGGTGTGGGTCAACGATGGCTGCCGGGGGCGTTTCGAGGCGCGCTGAGGCAGCGAATGGGCGCGCCGCGTGCGGCTGGGTCCAGGGGTTGGGACTTCCGCCCTGCCAGCGGCTGCGGCGCGCTGGTCCGGCTCAGGCGGGGTCGGACGCTGGCTTGGCGGCTGGCTTGCTCTCCGCGGTCGCCGCCGGTTTGGCATCGCCACCGGTGCCGCTGCTTTCGGTGAGGTTCTTCTTTTTCTCGCCGGCGGACTTGAAGTCGGTCTCGTACCAGCCGCTGCCGGACAGGCGGAAAGACGGCGCGGTGACCTGGCGCTTGATCGTGGCCGCGGCGCAGGCCGGGTAGGTTTGCGGATCGGGGTCGGCCATTTTCTGTAGGCGGTCGAATGCGTGGCCGCAGGTAGTGCACTGGAAACCGTAGATGGGCATGGCAAGGATCAGCCGAAGACGTTGCAAGGGGCGCAAATTCTAGACGCATGCGGGCTGGCAAGTGCAGTGCCTGGCGACGGGCAGCGGGCCGCCGCTGATGCGTGTACATGGCCGGCGCCAGGCGACGGCGGCAATGCGCGATGGCCGCTTCGACAGCCGCACATGTCGATGCGCTGGCTTACCGACGCAATGCCGTACCACGCTACGCGCAGGCATGGCTGGCGGCAGCATGGCGGCGAGTGCGGCGCACGCCCCCTCTGCGTGCGCGCCATGCGCGCCACGCATGCATGGGTTGCGCACCCAAGCAACGCAACGAATGCGCAACCACAAAACCGCGGGCTGCGGCAATCACATCCCCACGCAATCGCTAAAAACGCGCACGCGCCAACGGCGCCGATCGAGCCGCACCGACCAGGCTGCTACACTCGAACACGTGATCGACGCGCCTTTCCCCCCACGAGGGCCGCATCCATGTTGCGGTTGACTGCCTTATTGCTTGGCGTTGCCCTGCTGCTCACCGGTAGCGGGTTGCTGGGCACCCTGCTCGCCGTGCGCGGCGATCAGGCCGGTTTCGATGCGCGGGCGTTGGGGTTGATCATGTCCGGCTACTTCGCCGGCTTCTTTCTCGGCACCTTCTTTGCACCACCGCTGATTCGCCGCATCGGCCATATCCGCGCATTTGCGTTTTATGCGGCGCTGGCGGCCATTGCGGTGTTGCTGCATCCGATCTGGTTGAACGCCTGGGGCTGGGGCGTGCTGCGCCTGGTGACCGGCGCGGCGCTGGTCGGCCTGTATACGGTGATCGAAAGCTGGCTCAACGCCGAGCCGGACGCGCGTCGGCGCAGCCGGGTGTTTTCGGTCTACATGGCGATCAATCTGTCGGCGCTGGCACTGGGCCAGGTCCTGCTCACCATCGGCGATGCGGGCGCACCGGCGATGTTCACGCTGACGGCGATCCTGATCTGTGCGGCAATGATGCCGGTGATGACCACGCGCCTGATTCCGCCCGAAGTGCCGCATGTCTCGCGCCTGCGACTGAAAACGCTGTACGCGTTGGCGCCGGTGGCAACCATCGGCGCGGGACTGTCGGGCCTGGCGATGGGTGCGTTCTGGGGCTTGTTGCCGGTCTACGCCAACCGCATCGGACTGGATGCCGACGGCGTGGCGATGTTCATGCTCACCGCCATCGTGGGCGGTGCGGTGCTGCAGTGGCCGATCGGGCGCATCAGCGATGGGCATGACCGCCGCATCGGCCTGGTGACCGTGAGCGCGCTGGCCGCTGCCATCGCGATCGCTGCCGCATTGCCGATGGTGCAGACGCAGACCACCGTGCTGTTCGTGCTGTTCTTCGTCTATGGCGGGTTGGCGTTTTCGCTGTACCCGTTCGCGGTGGCGCACATGCTCGATTACCTGCCGCGCGAAGACCTGCTGTCCGGCAGCAGCAGCTTGTTGCTGGTGCATGGCGTAGGTGCGGCGATCGGCCCGGCGTTGGCGGGCGGTGCCATGCAGAAATTCGGCCCGGCCGCGCTGCCGGTGTACTTCGCAGTGATGCTGTTGGCACTGGCTGGATTCACGCTATCGCGGCTGCTGCGCTTCGCCCGCCGCCGCACCCATCCGATCGCCTTCCGCCCGATGCTGCGCACCACGCCGTCAGCACTGGAGTTGATGCCGGAAACACAGCAGACCGAAGCGCCGCCGCACGCCAGGCACCGCTGACAACACTGTTTCGCGCTGTTTTCCAGGATGCTTGAACGGTTCGATCAGCGGACTGCAGAGGTGCGGCTGCGACCAGCACTGCTTCGATAAATCCCGACACTTTGCGCGCTCTGAAAAGCGATTGAATGCTGTTGCTGCGTCGGCGGCAGGCGGATGATCTGTTGCTTGGCTGCAGGGCCCTTGCACGCCAACTATTGCGGGACACGCTGCAAGTACGTCCTTGTCAGCTCCGTGACGGCATCCATGCCGCCAAGGGTCCCGCGACGGTAAGCGGGCAAGGACCAGTCGAGTTGGTCGGTGCGCATAGCTCTCAATAAACAGCCAGGAAACCGTCTGGCGCGGTGTCCTCACCGCTTGCGGGACCGTTGGTGGCATGGATGCCGCATCGAGCCCCCATGGACGGGTTGACGGCGTGTCCCGCAAGCGGTGAGGGCACCGCGCCCGCGACCGACTCAGCTTCTGACTCAACCCGCTGACCAAACCCAAACCCGCTTCGCCCAACGGTTTCGTTAGCGCGCCTGGAAACATCCAAACAGCACTAAACAGTCGTCGCTTCACAACCCAGGCTGCGAACATCCAACGAGTGATCGAGACCACGCTTCCAGCGCGGTCATCATCACGCAACGCAATCGCGGCAGTCTTCCCAGATCCCCTTCCCCGCTGTGGATTTCAATGGATTCGATGTCCTCCTTGCGCGTGCGCCATCCTGCCACGCTCGCGTTACTGCTGGTTCCGCTCACCCTGCCCGCGTACGCACAGCAGGTTCCCGACGGCGCAACCCCCGACCCGGCCGCAGCCGTACCGGCCAGCGCTGACGAGCAAGTATCGACGCTGGATCAGGTGCAAGTGGTCGGCCAGGCAATGACCTATTCCAAGACCTCCGTCAGCAAGGAGATGCTGGACCGCCAGTTCGTGCTCGGCAGCGTCAACGATGCGCTCAACGAACTGCCCGGCGTGGTGGTGACCGAAGCCGATGCCTTCGGCTCGTCGGATTGGGGCACGCAAATCAGCATGCGCGGCTTCGTCAGCAATCGCGATACGCAGCAGATCGGCACCACGATCGACGGCGTGCCCAATGGTGGCTCGGCGTACGGCGGTGGCTCCAAGGCCAACCGCTTTATCGACATGCCGGATCTGGAAACGGTGGAAGTGAGCCAGGGCACCGCCGACATCGCCTCGCGCTCCAACGAGGCGCTGGGCGGCACCTTGAATTACCTCACCAGCGAACCGCTGGAAACGCAGCGTGTGCGCGTGATCGGCGGCATTGGCGATAACCAGGCGCGCAAGTACTACGCGCGCTACGACACCGGCCTGATCGGCGGCAATACGCGTGCATGGGTCAGTGGCTCGTCGGCACGCAACGACGACTGGATCGACGGCAGCGGCCACACCAGCCGCGATCACCTGGCCGGCAAGTTCGTCAGCGTGTTGAATCAGTGGACGCTCAGCGGCTACGCCTCTTACGACGATGCCGACGAATCCGAATACGCCAGCGTGACCCCGCAGCAATTCGCACGCGACCCCGAGCACGACCTGCTGACCGGCACGCTCACCGGCATTCCGTATCTGGACCAGAACTATCGCTCCGGCTCGCGTGCATTACGCAAGAATACGTTTGGCTACGTGCGTGGCGCGTTTGATGGCGGCAGCGGCTTCAAGACCACGCTGACCGGCTATGCCCACCGCATGCAGGGGCGCGGCGACTGGATTCCGCCGTATCTGGTGGATGTCAGCAACGATGGCGCCGGCATGCCGGAATCCGAGGCGCGTGGCGGCAACACCGTGTATGGCGGCAGCGATCTGGGCAAGCTGTATTACCTCACCCCCGGCGGCGCAGCTGCCACCATGCTGGCCGGCTGTGCCGGCAGCGATGCGATGCCGGCCCAATCCAATCCGGCCTGCTATCCGGCCGGTTCGGTGCCAGTGCAATCGTATCGACATAGCCACTACGACAATCACCGCGCCGGCGCGATGGCCGATGTGGAATGGCGGACCGATCTCGGCGCCATCGACAACACCGTGCGTGCCGGTGCCTGGCTGGAGCGCGTTGAGCGCAGCGTCACCCGCGACTGGCACCGCCTGCTCAACGTCGGCACCAACATCAGCTTCGATCATCAGCCGTATTGGGTGCAGTTCAAGGATAACTACCAGACCGACGAGCAGATGTATTACCTGGAAGACGTGATGCGCTATGGCGCATTCGCCTGGCGCGTAAGCGTAAAGCAATTCTTCGTCGACCAGACCCGCGACCGCCGCATCGGCGATGCGCAGCACCTGCAATCGGATTCGCATTCCGACCCGCTGCTGTCGGCCGGCCTGACCTGGACGACACCGGTGCAGGGCCTGGAAGCCTTTGCCGGTTACTCGCAGAACTTCGCCGCGATTCCGTCCGGCGTGCTGGGCGAAACCGACCCGGTCGCACTGAGCCGGGTGAAACCGGAAACCGCCGACAACATCGAACTCGGCCTGCGTGTCAGCCGCTGGCCGTTGACCGGCAGCGTCACGCTGTACGACATTCGCTTCGACAACCGCATCGTGTATGTGCCGGCCAACTTCGTCACCGGTATCGATTACCTGGGCGAAACCGACGGCGTGTACGAAAACTTCGGCGGCGTGCATGCGCGCGGCGTGGAAGCAGCGCTGGGCTACGGCTGGGACAACGGCTGGCGCATCAATGGCGCCTACACCTACAACAAGGCCGATTATCTCGGCAGCGGCGATGCCGCGCGCGATACCGCATTGGAGATCACGCCCGGTGCACAGGTGGTCGGCCAACCGCGCAATACGCTGGTGGTGTCGGCCGACTGGCGCGGTCAGGCATGGCGCTTCGGTGTCTCCGGACGCTACCTGGGCAAGCGCTACCTGGACGCATCCAACCGCGCCGCACTCGATGGCGTGACCACCTTCGATGCCAATCTGGGGGTGGAGCTTTCGCAACTGACCTCGCAGCTCAAAGGCCTGCAGCTGGCGCTCAACGTCAGCAACCTCACCGACAAGCGCTATCTGGAAGGCGTGGACGGCAGCGACAGCGCCTTTATTGCCGCACCGCGCACCGTGGGCCTGACCCTGACGCTGGACCTGTAACGGTGAACTGCCATGCTATGCGATGCCCGCACCAGACATCGGTGCGAGCGGTCCTTCCGATGCGATGAGCCCACATGATCGATCTGCCCCGACGCCGCCTGCTGCAAGCCGGCTTCACCAGCGGCGCGGCCGCATTGCTGCCCAGCATCGCGCGCGCCGCCGCCATCGCGCCGGACCGCCGCAACGGCACGCTGGAGGATCTTCAGCATGTGGTGATCCTGATGCAGGAAAACCGCGCGTTCGATCATTACTTCGGCGCGCTGCCCGGGGTGCGCGGGTTCGGCGACCGTTTCCCGATTCCTGCGCCGCCCTTGCCGGGCGCACCGGCGCGCACGGTGTGGCTGCAACCCAGCGAGGACGGCCGGCAGTGGCTGACGCCGTTCGCGTTGGACACCGCCGCGCAGTTCGGCTTCATGCGCGTCAAGGGCACCCCGCATAGCTGGCCGGATGCACAACAGGCCTGGGACCATGGCCGGCTCGGGCACTGGGCCGCCGCCAAGCACAATCATGCGCTGGGCTATTACACGCGCGCGGACATTCCCTTCCAGTACGCGCTGGCCGATGCCTTTACCGTCTGCGATGCGTACCACGCTGCGATCCAGACCGGCACCAATTCCAATCGCGTGTTCCTGTGGACCGGCGGCAACGATCCGCAGGCGCGCGCAGGCGGCCCGGTGATCGGCAATTCGCACGACAACTTTGCGGAACTGGGCGGTTTTGCCGAGCCATATCACTGGGGCACCTACGTCCAGGCGCTGCAGCACGCCGGTGTGTCCTGGCAGATCTATCAGGACATGGCAGACAACTTCACCGACAACCCATTGGCCGGCTTTGCGGCATTTCGACAGGCGTACAGCGCCGCGCCCGGACACGACCCGCAACTGCGCGCGCGTGGCGTGAGCACGCGCGGTCTGGCGCAGCTGCGCGAGGACGTACTGGGCGGGCGCCTGCCTGCGGTGAGCTACATCATTGCCGATGCGGCCGGCAGCGAGCATCCGGATCCGTCCAGCCCCGCCCAGGGTGCGGCCTACACCGCACGCGTGCTGGATGCGCTCACTGCCGATCCGGCGGTGTGGAGTCGCACCGCCTTGCTGGTGATGTTCGACGAGAACGACGGCTTCTTCGACCATGTGCCGCCGCCCGCGCCACCGTCGCCGGATGCACGCGCAACTGGCGGGTTTGCCGGCGCATCGACGATTGCCACCGACGACGACTATCACCGCCACCCGGCACCGGGCGAACAGAAAGTGGATCTTCCCGCGCTACGCGGGCGGCCGTATGGGCTTGGCCCGCGCGTGCCGATGTATCTGGTCTCGCCATGGAGCCGCGGCGGCTGGGTGGATTCGCAGGTGTACGACCACACCTCGGTGCTGCGTCTGCTGGAACGCCGCTTCGGCGTGCCTGCGCCGGAGATCACGCCCTGGCGGCGTGCGGTGTGCGGCGACTTGACCAACGCCTTCGATTTCCGCCAGACCGATGCGCGCCCCTTCGCCGCCGCGCTGCCCGATGTCGGCGCAACCGCAGCGCGCGCAGCAGCCTTGCGCGAGCACGCACTGCCGCCGTTGCCGGCCACGTTGCAGCCGCCCGAGCAACCGTTCGGCGTGCGCCGCTCTCGCGCGCTGCCGTATCGTCCCAGCGTGGAGCTGATCTACCTGCCCGAGCGCGGCGAAGTGAACCTCCGCATGGCCAACGCGGGCGCGGCGGCGGTGCTGCATGTCCACGACCGCTTCGATCTGGCCGCAATTCCGCGCCGCTATACGGTGGGGAATGGCGCCACCGTGGACGGCACGTGGACCACCTACGACGGCCGCTACGATCTGTGGCTGCTCGGTCCCAACGGCTTCCATCGTCACTATCGGGGCGATGTGGGTGCACCGCTGCTGGTGGCCGAGATGGCGCGGGATCCGAACGATTCCGCATCCGTGTCGCTATCGCTGCGCAATGCTGGCAGCACGGCCCTGCAGGTGGAGCTGCAACCGGGCGCGTACGCAGCCGCACAGCCGCACGAACGCCTCAGCATTGCACCCGGCACCACTGAACAGCGGCACTGGAAGGCGGCGGCAACCGGCGGCTGGTACGACCTGTGGGTGAACCACGACGGCGTGGCCCAGCGTCTGGCCGGGCGCATCGAAACCGGCGCAGACAGCGTCAGCGACCCGGCCATGGGTGGGCCGGCGCGGCTGCAGCAAGAGCTGCCTGTCTTGACCGGCGCACTCGATTAAGAGCGGCTTACCCAACGACTGCGCGCTCCGCCACGCGTGCGCGGTCGACGCCAGGTGCGGCATGTCCCACGCGTACACGGCGGTTCCGAGCGCAAGGTCCACATCCGCCGGACGACTACTCGCTACGTTTTGGTAGCCGCTCCAAGCCTTTGCGGCTCTGAATGCGCTGAGCGTGCAGATGGCTGCGCGGTCGGCGGGCTTGCGCACGGTTGCACTCAGCGCGCGCCAGGTGCGTCCGGCAGGGCAACCATCGCTGACCAGGTTTCCACCAGCGGCGGCCCATGTGCGATCGGCAGTGTGGCCGCGCGCAGGCCGAACGCAGCAGATGTCCGTCCCTTCCAGAACCATGGCCAGGACTTGATCGCTACCGCCGGGGAACACCAGCACCGCCGCACGGGTGTTGCGACCCTTGGGCGCGTAGACCGTCATTGTCGGGCGGATGACAGCGCTCACCTTGGTCCATGGGAAGCGCCCCTCGCCGATGCCCACCGCCGCTGGCTTCGGATGGCAAACCGCATCAGGCACCGCTTGCGGCCAGAGCGGTATCTCGACCTAGCCAGGCGCTGGCTGCCAGGCAGCGGCCATTACGAGCCCATGCACAAACAACAGCGCAACCGCCGCACACCAATGACGCAGCTTGATTTGCGCTGTGAACTGCTGAAAAGCCGACAGGTAACAGCGAGCACGTCGTGGGTTCACACGCGAATGAAACGTGGAAAACAGTTGGCGGTTGCACTCAACCTGCGATGCTCTCGCGTACCGCAACTGCCACCGCCTTCAACGCCGCATCGCGTGCCGCGTCGTCGACCTTGGCGCCGTTCAAGTACGTGGTCAGCAGCAGTGGCCCCCTGCCCTTCGGCGGCCAGAGGATGGCGATGTCGTTGCGCGTGTCGGTGCCGTTGCTGCCGGTCTTGTCGCCGATCTTCCAGCCGGCCGTGAGCCCCGCACGCAGGCAATCGTCTCCGGTGCGGTTGTCGATCATCCAGTCGGTCAGCTGTTTGCGCGAGGCTGGCTGCAGCGCGTCGCCAAGCAGCAGCGTGCGCAGCGTGGCCGCCATTGCCGCAGGCGTGGTGGTATCGCGGGGGTCGCCGGCGGCGAACCGGTTCATCTCCGGTTCGTAGCGGTCGGTGCGGGTCTGGGCATCGCCGATGCCGCGCAGGAATGCAGTCACGCCGGCCGGGTCGCCAACCAGCGGGAACAACAGATTGGCGGCAGGGTTGTCGCTGTAAATCATCGTGGCCCGGCACAGTTCGCCGATACTCAGCGAACCGCCGACATGGCGTTCGGTCACCGGGGCATGCTCGAGCATGTCGGAAGCGCGGATCTTGACCTGCCGTGCCAGCGTCAGCTTGCCCTGGTCCACCTGCTGCAGCACCGCGGCAGCCAATACACAAATTTGAAGGTGCTGCACATCGGAAAGCGCTCGTCCTCGCGCTGCCCGAGGCGCTTGCCGGTGGCGCTGTCGAGCAGGCAGATGCCCAGGCGGCCGCCAGTGCCACGTTCGATCTGCGCCCACCGTGCCCGCAGCATGTCGTCCACGTTCACCGCGGGGGTGAGCGCACACGCGGGTCTGGACGCTGCAAGCAGCACGCCCGCGCCGGTTGCGTACAGGAACTGTCGCCGATTCAACATGCGGTTGCCTCCTTGAGAGAGCCCGCAGTATCGATGCGCACGACGCAGCCGACCATCGCGATGTTTCGATCTCAGGCATGAATTGGACTAATCTCTGCCCATGCCCCGACCCCGCCTGCCGCTCAATGCCCTGCGCGCGTTCGAAGCCGCCGCGCGCCATCAGAATCTGACCCGCGCGGCCAACGAGTTGTGCGTCAGCCAGGCCGCGCTGAGTCACCAGATCAAGGCGCTGGAGCAGCAGCTGGGCACCAGCCTGTTCCACCGCCTGCCGCGCGGGGTGGCACTGACCGACGAAGGCGCCGCGCTGGCACCGGTGCTCGGCGAGGCCTTCGACCGCATCGCCGCCACCTTGGAACGCTTCGCCAATGGCCGTTACCGTGAGGTGCTCAGCGTGGGCGTGGTCGGCACCTTCGCCACCGGCTGGCTGTTGCCGCGGCTGGCGGCATTTCATGCAGCGCATGCGGATATCGAGCTGCGCCTGTCCACCCACAACAACCGCGTCGACCTGGCCGGAGAAGGCCTGGATCTGGCCATCCGCTTCGGCGATGGCGACTGGCAGGGCCAGGTTGCCGAAGCGGTGATGGAAGCGCCCTTTGCGCCGGTGTGTGCGCCGGCAATGGCGCGCGGCTTGGGCGTGCCGGAGGATCTGGCGCGCGTGCCGTTACTGCGCTCGTATCGTCTGGATGAGTGGCCGCAGTGGTTTCGCGCGGCGCGTGTGACGGAGGTGCCCGCGCGCGGCACCATGTTCGATTCGTCGCTCACCCTGGCCAGCGCAGCGGCAGCCGGTGCCGGCGTGGCGTTGTTGCCGCTGCCGATGTTTCGCCAGGACCTGGATGCCGGGCGCCTGGTCTGCCCGTTCCCGATCGCCATCGATGCCGGGCGCTACTGGCTGACGCGGCTACGCTCGCGGCCGCAAAGCGACGCCGGGCGCCGGTTGCGCGATTGGCTACTGGCCGAACAGCACGGCAGCAGCTGAGCAGCACTGCCGCGCTTAGGACGCCTTGGACGTCTTTCCCACCTGCACCGCCAGCTGACGAAACGCCTCGTACTGCGCCCTGTCGGCGAACCAGTGCGGGCAGAACAGCTCGAACAGCCGGTCGTTGTGGTACAGCAGCAGCACCCGCTCGTTTTCGCGGATGCGGATGTAATCGGACCAGGGGCGACGCAGATGGCCGTCCGCCCAGGTGATTTCCAGTGCGTTCTCGTCCCATGCATAGGTGTAGGGATGCCGCAGCGCGGCCTGCTGCGCGTGCAGGCGTTTGATCCGCCGTGGCAGGCCCCACACGTGCAACAGCGCCAGGCCGATCAACCCGCCGCCACCGCTGCCGATCAGCACCTGGCCAATGATCTCGTTCGCGTCACTCAGTTGCAGCACCACTACGCCGACCAGCAGCAGAACAGCCAGAAACACCATCACACGTTTGGACGACTGACGCGCATGCAGGCGCTGTGCGGCCAGATGGTCTTCCAGGCTGATGGTGGCGGTGATCATGGGCAACCTCCTTGTTGGGCTCCAGGCGCAGCGTAACCCAGCGGTATTTGTCGTGACTAACGACAGGTAGCGCAATCGGCAGGCGGGTACGAACCGTGCGCAGAACCACAACGTAAGAGGGTTACCTGCCGCACCGCGCACCGGCCGCAGCCACCCGATGGCTGCGCAGTCGTATTGTCAGCCGCTCTTACGCACCGTCGATCAACTCCATCCACGCCGCCTCTGCCTCAGCCAGCTGCAGCGCGGTTGCTTCGCGGTCGCGTCCGAGCACGGCCATCTTCTCGCTGTCGGCGTAGTTGCCGGGATTGGCCAGCTCGCGATCCAGCGCAGCAAGCGCCGCTTCCAGCTCGCCGACGCGCTTTTCGGCGCTGGCCAGCTTGTGCGGGTTGACGGCTTTTTTCGGCGGCAGCGGCTTGGTGGGCGGTGGCGGAGTCGGCGCCACTTCGGCCATCTTCTGCTTGGTGCCCTGCGCAGCCGGGCGACTACGCAACCAGGCCGCGTATTCGTCCAGGTCGCCGGCGAACGGCTCGACCACGCCATCGGCCACGCGCCAGAAACTGTCGCAGACCAGGCCGATCAGATGGCGGTCGTGCGAGACCATCACGATGGCCCCCTCAAAATCGCTCAGCGCCTCGGCCAGCGCTTCACGCATTTCCAGGTCCAAGTGGTTGGTCGGTTCGTCGAGCAGCAGCACGTTCGGCTGCTGCCAGGCGATCAACGCCAGCGCCAGACGCGCGCGCTCGCCGCCGGAGAAGCCATCCACCACTTCGAAGGCGCGGTCGCCGGCGAAATTCCATTTACCCAAAAAATCGCGAAACGCCTGATTGGCGCCATCCGGCGACAGCTCGCGGAAGTGGTCCATCGGCGATTGGCCTTCGTGCAGCGATTCCACCGTGTGCTGGGCGAAGTAACCGATGCGCAAATCCGGATGCGCGCTGCGCTCGCCAGATAGTGGCGCCAGCTCGCCCACCAGCGTTTTGACCAGCGTCGACTTACCCGCGCCATTGGGCCCAAGCAAACCAATCCGGTCACCCGCCTCTAGCCCGAATCCAACATCATGCAGCACGGTAATGGCATCGCTGGAACCACGCTTTTGCGATTCCCCATTCCCGATTCCAGAATCCCGCGGCGCAGCGGCATAGCCGCAAGCGGCATGATTCAACCGAATCAACGAAAACGGCAGACGATTGGGCTGCGCGAACTGGATGCGAAACTCGCGCTCGGCGCGCACCGCCTCGGTGCCGGCCATCTTGGCCAGGCGCTTCATGCGGCTCTGCGCCTGGGTCGCCTTGCTGGCCTGCGCCTTGAAGCGGTCGATGAAGCTCTGCAGATGCGCGCGCTCGGCCTGTTCCTTGTCGTGCGCGATCTGTTGCTGACGCAAATGTTCGATGCGCTGGCGTTCGAAATCGGTGTAGCCACCGACATACAGCTTGGCGGTGCCGCCATGCAGGTGCAGGGTGTGGGTGGCCACGTTGTCGAGAAATTCGCGGTCATGCGAAATCAGCAGCAGCGTACCCGGGTACTTGAGCAGCCACTGCTCCAGCCACAGCACCGCATCCATGTCCAAGTGGTTGGTCGGTTCGTCGAGCAGCAGCAGGTCGCTGGGCATCATCAGCGCGCGCGCCAGATTCAGCCGCACGCGCCAGCCGCCGGAGAACGACGACACCGCGCGATGGTGCGTGTCTGCTGGAAATCCCAGACCGTGCAGCAACTTGCCGGCGCGCGCTTCGGCGTCGTAGGCACCGATCTCGGCCATTTTCTGGTGTGCGTTGGCCACCGCCTCCCAGTCTTCGCGCGCGGTGGCTGCGGCTTCTTCCTGCAGCACCGCGGAGACTTCGATGTCCCCGCCCAGTACGAACGACAGCGCCGGGTCGGGCAAGGACGGGGTTTCCTGCGAAACGCTGGCCGTGCGCACTTTGCCGGGCAGATCGACATCGCCCTTGTCGGCCTCCAGCTCGCCCTTCACCGCAGCGAACAGGCTTGACTTGCCGGTGCCGTTACGGCCCACCACACCGACGCGGTAGCCGGCGTGCATGGTCAGGTCGACATTGGAGAGCAGCAGACGCTCGCCGCGTCGCATGGAGAAGTTACGCAGGGAAATCATTGATGGACAGTCCAATAGAACGAAAAGGAATGAGCAGATGAGCAGCATTCCTGCGACGCCATTCTAGCGTTAACGAATAATTAGCGCCTTCAGCGTGGCCGCCGTCTTCTTCGCCCTCCCGCGACCGCCGCCTGCCTAGCCTTGCCTGGTCCTGCCTGGACCCACGTTTTTGGAGTTGTCATGAACACCCCCGTTTCCGCGCTTGCGACCGCCGTGGTCGCTGCACTGCTTGCCTCCCCCGCCCTGGCCCAGACCGCCGCGCCGGCGACTGCCCCGGCCAACACCCTGGATACGGTCATCGTCACCGGCACCCGCGTGTCGGACCGCACCGTGGCCGAGTCGCAGTCGCCGATCGACATCATCAGCGCCGAATCGCTGCAGGCCACCGGCACCCCGGAACTGGCCACCGCGCTGGCGCGCGCCCTGCCCTCGTTGAACTTCCCGCGCCCGGCGCTGAGCGATGGCACCAGCGCGATCCGCCCCGCGCAGCTGCGCGGCCTGTCGCCCGATCAGGTGCTGGTGCTGGTCAATGGCAAGCGCCGCCATACCTCCTCGCTGCTCAACCTCAACGGCACCATTGGTCGCGGCGCGGCGGCGGTGGATCTGAACACCATCCCGGTCGCGGCCATCGCACGGGTGGAAGTGCTGCGCGACGGCGCCTCGGCCCAATACGGCTCCGACGCCATTGCCGGTGTGGTCAACATCGTGCTCAAGGGCGCAGAAAAGGGCGGCAGCCTGCAAGCCGGCTTCGGCCAGTATTCGGCGGGCGACGGCAACAACTACGAGCTCTCCGGCGACACCGGCGTGGCCTACGGCGGCGACCGCGGCTGGCTGCACGTCGCCGCCCAGCTCAACCAGCAGGATCCCACCGACCGTGCGCGCGCCTATGCCGGCGCGCCCAGCGTCTCGCAGCCGGCAGTCGGCCAGAAGGCGTTCAAGATCGGCGACCCGGAGGTCAATGCGCAGGCGGTCTCGGCCAATACCGAATTCGCCTTCAGCGACAGCATCACCGGCTATGCGTTCGCCACCGCCAGCAACCGCGACATCACCTCGTTCGCGTTCTTCCGCGCGCCGGGCAGCACCACCCAGAATATCTTGTCGATCTATCCGCAGGGCTTCCTGCCGGAAATCCAGACCTACGCCAAGGACCGCTCGCTGGTGGCCGGCGTGCGCGGTTCCACCGCCAGCGGTTGGGACTGGGACGCCAGCTACAACTACGGCTACAACCGCATCGATTTCCATACCCGCAATACGCTCAATGTGAGCCTGGGCCCGACCTCGCCCACCTCGTTCTACGACGGCGCGCTGGAAACCACGCAGAACATCGTCAACCTGGACGTCAAGCGCGGTTTCGACTGGGGCCTGGCCTATCCGGTGACGGTGGCCTTCGGCGCCGAGTACCGCAACGAAAAGTGGAACCAGTCACCGGGCGAAGTGGGCTCGTATTTCCAGACCGGCACACTGGCCGGCGGCGCGCAGGGCTTCGGTGGATTCGCGCCCAGCGTCTCGGGCCAGTACTCGCGCGACAGCTACGCGCTGTATGCGGATCTGGAAGCCGACTTCACCGACAAGTTCTCTGCCGGCCTGGCCGGGCGGTACGAGGACTTCAGCGATTTCGGCAGCCAGGCCTCGGGCAAGTTGTCGGCGCGCTACGCCTTCACCGACAGGATCGCGTTGCGCGGCACGGTGTCGTCGGGCTTCCGCGCGCCATCGCTGGCGCAGCAATATTTCCAGTCCACCAGCACCACCTTCCTGGCCGGCAACCCGAACCCGTTCGAGATCCGCACCTTCCCCGCCGACAGCAACGTAGCGCGCGCGCTCGGCGCCGAACCGCTGGATGCGGAAACCTCGCTGTCCTACAGCCTGGGCCTGGTGCTGCAGCCGACCGATGCGCTCTACCTCACCGTGGATGCATACCAGATCGATGTGGACGACCGCATCGTGCTGTCGTCCAACCTCACCGGCACCGGCGTGCGCAGCCTGC
This sequence comes from Xanthomonas sp. D-36-1, assembly GCF_017746155.1. Classification (NCBI taxonomy): domain Bacteria; kingdom Pseudomonadati; phylum Pseudomonadota; class Gammaproteobacteria; order Lysobacterales; family Lysobacteraceae; genus Xanthomonas; species Xanthomonas sp. D-36-1. The sequence goes on along the minus strand of NZ_JAGHWR010000019.1, from coordinate 21,024 downwards.
TGGAATCGCAGGGCATCTTCGGCATCAACGGCGGGCGCTACTTCACTAATGCAGTGGACACGCGCACGCGCGGCGTGGACGTGGTGGGGAGCTACCGCTGGCAGCTGGCCGCCAGCAGCGTGGACCTGACCGCCGGCTACAACTACTCGGAAACCGAGGTGCGCAGCGTGGCCGCCAACCCGGCAGCGTTGTCGGCCAACGGGCTGAGCCTGGAGCGCATCGACCGCACCGAGCGTGGCCGCATCGAAGAAGGCTTCCCGCGCGACAAGTTCCTGATCAACGGCAGCTGGAACCTGGAGCACTGGACGCTGGCACTCGGGGCCACGCGCTACGGCAAGTACAGCACCCGCCCGGCAGACGCGAGCAACGACCAGACCTTCGGTGCCAAGTGGGTGGTGGATGCATCGGCCAGCTACAAGGTCGACCGTTGGACGCTGACGCTGGGCGCAGACAATGTGCTGGATGAATATCCGGACGAAAACAGCTTCGCCAATTCCACCAGCGGGCAATTCCCCTACAGCAACCTGTCGCCGTTCGGCTTCAACGGTGCGTATGTGTATGGGCGCATCAACTACCGCTGGTAAGCGCTGCGCTTGAGCAGCCGATCTCGTCCTCGTGATCGTGAGGCGGGCGATGCGATCGGCCATCTCGCGATCAGCACGAGGCATCCGCAGCCTGCGCCGTGATCGAGAACGCGGCGTCGATGCACGCATGGCAATCTTCGACATCGAGAGTCGACCACACGCCCCGGCCAGCCCGGGGCGTGTGCGTATCGGCCAGGCGTTGCCTACGGCCTCTTTGGAGCGGCAAACACACTCACTGCCAGCGCCAGGCGGACGCAGCCGGTGCTCGGTGCTCGGTGCAGCATCGACCATGCGTGCACCGCGGTTGGTGTGCGCCGTCTGCGCGCACCTGGCAACTACGCGCCACGCTCTGGAAGCCGCCCTGCGCACCGCATCGCTGCGAGGTGAAGAACAGCCGGCAGCTGCGGTGGTATCAACTGTGCTCCCGTCATTGCCGGAGCACGCTCCATGCAAACATCGCAGCTGTCGCGCGGACGCTTGATCGACCATCTGCACCTGGTGGTGCAGGACCTACCGGCCAGCCGGCGCTTCTACCAGGCTGTGCTGGACGTGCTCGGCATTCCGGTCGGTGGCGAAGGCGACGGCTTCTTCTGGGCCGACGAACTGTTCGTCTCCGACCGCAACACGGTGGCACAAGGTGTGCTGACCGGCCGCCATCACCTAGCGTTTCAGGCACGCGATGTGGCGATGGTGCAGGCCTTCCATCAGGCGGCACTCGCCCATGGGGGTCGCGACAATGGTGCGCCCGGCCAGCGCCCCTATCACCCGCACTACTACGCTGCGTTCGTGCTCGATCCGGACGGCAACAACATCGAAGCGGTCTTCCATGGTGTTGCGCAACGCAGTGCAGATGCGGTGCAGATCACATTCTGATGCGCAAGTTTCATAACTGGTATTGCCGTCCACTATGGTGCAAGCGAGCGCCCGCCGCAGCAAGTCTGGTGCACGCGTCGCATCAATTTGGTGCACGATGACAACGTTGCCAGTAGCACGACAGGGATGACAGTTGCTTGCGCAACGTAACCAAAATTTGACATGCGGTTACACGTGGTTAATGGTTGAGAACGCACCGCAGCTGCCGCGATGGACGCGGCCCGGGAGGGGGCCCCTGCGATGCATCCGTTCCCCACTCGGAGTTGTCACCGCATGAATTGCAAGACCAGTCCACTCGCAGTCGCCGTTGTTCTTGCACTGTCGTTTTCCGCTTCAACCGCATCTGCACAGTCGCAGGCGCCGACCCAGAAAACACTCGACACCCTGATCGTGACCGGCACGCGTGTGGCCGATCGCACGGTCGCCGAATCGGCATCGCCGATCGACATCATCTCGCCGCAGGCACTGGAATCGACCGGTACCACCGAATTGGCGACCGCGCTTTCACGCGCGATTCCCTCGCTCAATTTTCCGCGCCCGGCCATCTCCGACGGCTCTGACGCGGTGCGTCCGGCACAGCTGCGCGGCCTGTCGCCCGATCAGGTGCTGGTGCTGGTCAACGGCAAGCGCTACCACAGCACGGCGTTGATCAATCTCAACGATACCCAGGGGCGTGGCTCTTCGCCGGCAGACCTCAACACCATTCCGATCGCCGCGGTGGAGCGCATCGAAGTGCTGCGCGATGGTGCATCGGCGCAATACGGCTCGGATGCCATCGCCGGCGTGATCAATGTCGTGCTCAAGGGCAGCGGCGAAGGCGGCAGCATCAATGGCCGCTATGGCAAGTACAGCGCTGGCGACGGCGAGCAGTATCAGTTGTCCGGCGATGCCGGTTTCAGCTTCGCCGGCACCGGCAAGGTGCACCTGGCCGCACAGGCCGGGCACTCGGATCAGACCAACCGCGCGTTGCCCTTCCAGGGCCGTGTGGAGCAACGTTACGGCGACCCCGACATCGACCAGGGCGCGCTTTCGTTCAACGGCGAATACAGCCCCACCGATTACCTCACCTTCTATTCGTTCGGCATGGTCAGCCGGCGCGAAGTATTGTCCAACGGCTATTTCCGTTTTGCCGGCGATAATCGCAACCGCCCGGAAATCTATCCGGACGGCTTCCTTCCGCAGATCTACAACGTCAGCAAAGACGTCTCGTGGGTAGGCGGTCTGAAGACCTCAACCGAAGGTGGCTTGAACATCGATCTGAGCTACAACTACGGCCAGAACAATCTCACCTTCGATGTGCGCAACAGCTTGAACAACAGCCTCGGCGTGACCAGCCCGACCGACTTCCACGCCGGTACGCTGGAAGTGACACAAAACGTGCTTAATGCCGATTTCACCAAGACGCTGGATTGGGGCCTGGCCTATCCGGTGACGCTGGCCTTCGGTGCCGAATGGCGCGGCGAGAAGTTCAACCAGTCGCCCGGCGATGCGGCGTCCTCGGCCAACGGCGGTATTCCCTCGGCCAACGGATCGTTGATTCCCGGCGCACAGGTGTTCCCGGGCTTCAAGCTCTCCGACGCCGGTTACTACAACCGCAACAGTCATTCGGTCTACGCCGATCTGGAAGCGGATCTGACCGAAAAATTGTCGGCCGGGCTGGCAGGGCGCTACGAGAAGTACAGCGACTTCGGCGACACCGCCACCGGCAAGCTGTCGCTGCGCTATGCCTTTACCGACAAGGTGGCGGTGCGTGCGACTGCGTCCACCGGCTTCCGCGCGCCGTCGCTGCAGCAGCAGAACTTCCAGTCGATCGCCACCCAGTTCCTCAACGTGGCACAGCCCAACGGCACGGTGACCGCGATTCCGTTCGAGATCGGCACCTTCCGTACCGATAACCCTGCCGCGATTGCGCTCGGTGCCGAACCGCTCAAGGCCGAAGAATCCAAGAATTACGGCCTGGGCGTGGTGTTGCAGCCGGTGGAGAATCTGTACATCACGGTGGATGCATATCGCATCGATATCGACGATCGCATCGTGCTGTCTGAAAACCTCACCTCCAATGCGGTCCGCAACTACCTGCAGGCCAATGGCTTCCCGGGCATCGGTGGCGGGCGCTACTTCACCAATGCGGTAGACACCAAGACCCAAGGCGTGGATGCGGTCGGCACCTATCGCTGGAACCTGGATGGCGGCAGCGTAGAGCTGACCTCCGGCTACAACTACAACAAGACCGAAATCAAACGCATCGCCGACAACCCGGCAGCGCTGATGGCGATCGACCCGAGTGCGGTGCGCATCGGCCGCGCCGAAATCGGCCGTATCACCGAAGGCACGCCGCGCGACAAGTTCTTCCTCGGCGGTACCTGGTCGCCGGGCAACTGGTCGTTCACCGGCACCGCCACGCGCTGGGGCGAGTTCAGCACGTTCGGCACCAACGCCGGCAGCGACCAGACCTACGCGGCCAAGTGGACGCTGGATCTGGCCGCGTCCTACAAGTTGGGCGCGTGGAACTTCACCGTTGGTGGCGACAACGTGCTCAACGAGTATCCAGACCGCCAGCAAGCCGGTTTGGGCACGCGCACCTACCTGCCCTACAGCAGCGCCTCACCGTTCGGTTTCAACGGCGCGCTGGTCTATGCAAACGTGAATTACAAGTGGTAACTCCCAAGTGCCGGTCGGCCACGACCGGCACTTGAGTCGCGCGGCACTGCACGTTTGACGTGTCGCCACGTCACCGTCCCTGGCCACCCTCGCATACGTGAGGTGGTCAGGTTAGACGCTCTCCGCTGCACGCTGCACCGCTTCAGCAAGGACGCGCGCAGCAAAGTGCGCAAGGCGCCACACCGCGCGTTGCCGATTGCTGCCCTCTTCGCGCGCACTGCTCCGTACTGCGGCAGCAAGCGGCGCGCAGGCATGGCCGATTACCCGTACGCAGTCTCATTCCCCCGGTATTTACGGTGCTTCGTCGCTACGTCCATCACTCCTTTCGAGCCTTGACTCCCATGCACAACTCCAACGCACTCTCGCTGGCGATTTCAGTCGCACTCACCGTCTGTTCCTTCGCTGCCGGTGCGCAGTCGCAATCGACCCAGCCGCAGAAAACCCTCGACACCCTGATCGTCACCGGTACGCGCGTCAGCGACAGGACCGTGGCCGAATCCGAATCGCCGATCGACATCATCTCCGAGGAGTCGTTGCAGGCCACCGGCGCCACCGATGTCGCCACCGCGCTCGGCAAGCTGTTGCCGTCGCTGAACTTTCCGCGCCCGGCCATCGCCGACGGCAACGACGCCGCCCGTCCCGCCACGCTGCGTGGGCTGTCGCCGGACAACGTGCTGGTTCTGGTCGACGGCAAGCGCTATCACACCTCCTCGCTGGTGAACTACAACCCCTATGTCGGCCGCGGCTCGGCACCGGCCGATCTCAACTCGCTGCCGATGTCGGCCATCGCCCGCATCGAGGTGCTGCGCGATGGCGCGTCGGCGCAATACGGCTCCGATGCGATTGCAGGCGTGGTCAACATCGTGCTCAAGCACGGCGCCGCTGCCGGCAGCAACAGCATTTCGGTCAATGGCGGCATCATGGACAAGGGTGACGGCGCACAGAACGGTATCGACGGCTCGGTCGGCCTGCCGTTCGGCGCCACCAGCGGCGATACCGCGCCTGGCTGGGTGCGACTGTCGTGGAATTACCAGAATTCGATGGACACCAACCGCAGCGAGAACACCAATCGCGCCACCACGCTTGCCGGCGCAGCCAATCCCAGCGGCGTGCCCTACCAGCGCCATGGCGATCCGGATGCCAGGTTCTACCAGGGCCTGGCCGCGTTCGGCTATGACTTCACACCCAACGTCGAACTGTATGGCCATCTGAGCGTCAGCCGCCGCGAAGTGACTTCCAACGGCTACTACCGTGCCTACGACAACAGCGACCGCAATGTGCAGGCGGTGTATCCCAATGGCTTCCTGCCGCAGATCTACAACCCGATCAACGACCGCTCGGCGGTGCTCGGCGTCAAGGGCACCACCGAAAGCGATTGGCATTGGGACGTGTCGGCCACCTACGGCAAGAACGACATGACCTTCAACATCCTCAACAGCATCAACACCAATCTGTACTGGAGCACGGGCAGCTCGCCGACGAACTTCAATTCCGGCGGTTTCGAAACCGAACAGGGCACGCTCAACGCCGACTTCAACAAGTCCTTCGACTGGGGGCTGGCCTATCCGGTCAATCTGGCCTTCGGTGTCGAACACCGCCAGGACCGCTACGAGATCGTCGCCGGCTCGCCGGCGTCGTATTTCTTCGACCCCGACACCATCAACCCGGAGACCGGAAGCCCCTACCCCGGCGGTGCGCAGGTGTTCTCCGGCCTGGAACCCTCGGTGGCCGGCAAGTTCGGCCGCCACAGCAATGCGGCATACGCAGCGCTGGAAGCGGACCTGACCGACAAGCTGTCCGGCGGTATCGCCGGGCGTTACGAGAACTACAGCGATGCCGGTTCCACCCGCTCGGGCAAGCTGTCGGCCCGCTATGCGTTCACCGATACGTTCTCCATGCGCGCAACGGTCTCCAACGGCTTTCGGGCGCCCTCGTTGGCGCAACAGAACTACGCCTCGGTGGTGACCTTGCCGCAGGACGGTCAGCTGATCCAGGTCGGCACGTATCGCACCTCCGACCCGATCGCCGTGCAGCTGGGCGCGCGTCCGCTGAGCCCGGAAAAGTCCACCAATTACGGGATCGGCAGCGTCTGGCAGCCGACCGCCAACTTCACCTCGACGCTGGACGTGTACCAGATCCGCATCTGGGACCAGATCCTGTATTCGGACCAGATCCAGCTCGCCCAGCCGATCGGCCAGGTCGGTGCCGTGCAATTCTTCGTCAACGGCGCCACCAGCCGCACGCGCGGCGTCGACTGGGTCAACAGCTATCGGGCCGATCTCGGTGCCGGCGGCAGCCTCAACCTGAGCGCCAGCGCCAACTACAACAAGACCAAGATCCTGGAGTTGTCCAATCCGAACTTCGGACGCGCCAGCCAGGGCTTGTTGACCGAATCCACGCCACGCACCAAGTACATGCTAGCAGCGGACTGGACCTTGGACGGCTTCTCGCTCAATGGCAATGCCACCCGCTATGGCGCGATCAAGCGCATCGGCGATCCGGCCGACGGCAGCCAGGACCAGACCTACTCGGCGCGCTGGATCCTCAATCTGGCGGCCAACTACACCTGGCAGGCGCTGACCTTCACCGTGGGTGCCGACAACGTCACCAACCAGTATCCGACCAAGGCACAGCTGACCACCGGCTACGATGATCGCGCCAGCGGTCTGCAGTACTCCTCGTTGTCGCCGTTCGGCTTCAACGGTCGCTACTGGTACGGCCGGGTGACCTACCGCTTCTGATCGGCCGGCTCGAGCGAACCTGCCGATCCGGGCATGCGTACACGCAAACACCGCCGAGTGATCGGCGGTGTTTGTGGGTGTGGGCATCTCGATTCGGGTGCAGCGGCCATGCCTCGTCTGCCACGACGATTGCCAGCGCGGTGATTGCCGCTGCGATTCCATCCCGGCACGTCACGTCGCTGCACCGCCTGGCCACAGCTCACCAGGAGGCGAGCAGCGCGTCGACACCGCGCAGGTTGGCGCGATCGTTCCAGCTCAGCGTATCCAGCTGCTCCAGCCGAAGCGCCGGCAGACGCGCAAGCAGGCAGGCCAGCGCGGCTTCCATGTCGATCAGGGCCAGCCGGTTGCCCAGGCAGTGGTGGATGCCGCCACCGAACGACAGCGCGCGGCCCTGCTGGCGGCGGATATCCAGCACCTGCGGGTCGGTGAACTGCAGCGTGTCGTGATTGGCCGCGCCCAGCATCAGATACAGCATGGCGCCCTGGGGAACCGCCACGCCCTCGATCTCGAAATCCTGCAAGGCGGTGCGCGTGGCGATCTGCACCGAGCTGTCGTAGCGCATGCATTCGAGCACCGCGTTGGGAAGCAGGCTCGGGGTTTCCTGCAGCAGGCGCAATTGCTGCGGATGCCGATGCAGGGCGACCAGCGCATTGCAGATCATGTTGGAGGTGGTTTCGTGGCCGGCAAAGAACAGCAGGATCACGTTGGAGACGATCTCCTCCTCGCTCAGGCGGCGGCCGTTGTCCTCGGCCTGGATGAAGCGCGCGATCAGATCGTCGCCGCCATCGCTGCGACGTTGCGCGATCACGCCGTGGAAATACCTCGCCAGCTGGTCGTACGCCACGCTGGTCGCCTGCAGTTCTTCCGCCGTCATCATCGGATCGAAGACTTTTGCCAGCGCGCTGGTCGCGTGGCTCAGCGCGGTGACATCGGCTGCATCGATGTCCAGCATCCGGCAGATGATGGCGATCGGCAGCGGGAACGCGAACTCGGTCAGCAGATCGCAGTGGCCGTTGGCCTGGAAAGCGTCGATCAAGCCGGTGGCGGTATCGCTGGCTACCTCACGCATGAACTCCATCTGCCGAGCACCGAAGGCCTGCGTCATCAGTCCGCGCAACTGGGTGTGCAGCGGCGGATTGAGCAGCAGGAACATGCGGCTCATGCCCTGAAACAGCGGCAGGTGCACCGCCGTCTCGCCGTAGCGCAGACGAATGCTTTGCAGATAGTCGCGGCCGACCCGGCGATCGCCTAGCAGGCGATCGACCATGGCGTAGCGGCCGGACATCAGCCGGCCGTCTGCCACCTGCACCAGTGGGCCTTCCTCGCGCAGGCGTGCGTAGGTCGGATAGGGATCGTGCCGGAACTGGGGTGTTGCCAAATCGCTGAGATGCATGGACTTGCTCATGTGGCATCACCCGCAACGGGAGCGATGCATGCGTGCGCCTGCCGGAGAACGCCGGTGCTTCACTGGAAGCCCGAATTATCGGCATGCGCCATGCCCCGGCCTTGCGCAAGCGCGAAGCGGTGTCGTCAATGTTGAGCCGGCGTGCCGGACTTGCGCCGTGCGTCTCAGCTCGCAGAGGTAGGCATGGGCACAGCGGTTTACGCGCGGCGCCTGATGCATGTATCTGTTCGCGCGCATGCGCCGCGTGTCGCATCGCGTTAATCATGCGCTGTGTACTATGGGCGTCCGGCCAACCGGACCTGTCTTGCGGTCCAGTTCCCCCTGCCGGACTCCAGCCATGACCACGCAATGCCCGCAGGCGACGCCCGGCGCAGTGCCGTTGGCTGGTCGACTTCGACGATCTCCCGGACACTCTCACAACGGATTGGAATGCATCACGACACCAGCCTCATCGACATCATCGCCGTCGGCCTCGCGGTCGCCTTCATCCTTGGCACGCTCGCGCAGAAGGTGAAGCTCTCGCCGCTGGTCGGCTATCTGCTGGCCGGCGTGTGCGTGGGGCCGTTTACGCCGGGCTTCGTGGCCGACCAGACCATCGCCAACCAGCTGTCCGAACTGGGCGTGATGTTGCTGATGTTCGGCGTGGGGCTACATTTTTCGCTCGACGATTTGATGGAAGTGAAGTGGATCGCGGTGCCCGGCGCACTGGCACAGATCGTGGTGGCCACTTTGCTCGGCTGGGCGCTGGCGTGGAGCATGGGCTGGTCGCTGATTCACGGCTTGGTGTTCGGCCTGGCGCTGTCGGTGGCAAGTACGGTGGTGCTGTTGCGCGCCCTGGAAGAACGCCGTTTGCTGGACACCCAGCGCGGCCGCATCGCGGTGGGCTGGCTGATCGTCGAAGACCTGGTGATGGTGCTGGCATTGGTGTTGCTCCCGGCGCTGGCGGATGTGCTCGGTACCGGCACGCCAGCGGCGGCGCACGATGCCCAATCGCCCTCGCTGCTGGCCGCGCTGGGCGTGACTTTGCTCAAGATGGTGGCGTTCGTCGCGGCGATGCTGGTCATCGGCCGGCGCGTGATTCCCTGGTCGTTGGAAAAAGTGGCGGCAACCGGCTCGCGCGAACTGTTCACCCTGGCCGTGCTCGGCATCGCGCTGGGCGTGGCATTCGTGTCGGCCACGTTCTTTGGCGTGTCGTTCGCGCTCGGCGCGTTCTTCGCCGGCATGCTGCTCAAGGAATCGGAACTCAGCCATAAGGCCGCCAACGATTCGCTGCCACTGCGCGATGCATTTGCGGTGTTGTTCTTCGTCTCGGTGGGCATGTTGTTCGACCCGATGATCCTGATCGCGCACCCGTGGCAGGTCCTGGCGACCTTCCTGACCATCACCGTGGGCAAGTCGCTGGCGGCATTTCTGATCGTGCGCGCGTTTGGCCACCCCACCGGCACGGCGCTCACCATTTCCACCAGCCTGGCGCAGATTGGCGAGTTTTCCTTCATCCTGGCCGGCCTGGGCGTGCAACTGGCGATCCTGCCGGAAACCGGCCGCGACCTGATCCTGGCCGGCGCGCTGCTGTCGATCGTGGCCAACCCGTTCCTGTTCTCGTGGCTGGACCGCTGGCAGGCCAAGCAGGCGCAGGACGCGCCCGCCGCCGTCGAGCCGGAACTGCCGCCCGGCCCGCCGCTGCCGGCCGACGGGCATGCCATCGTGATCGGCTACGGCCGCGTGGGCAGTTCGCTGGCGCAGTTGCTGCGCAGCCGCGGCGTGCCGGTGCTGGTGATCGACGACAACGGCGACCACGTCGCCAAGGCGCATGCGGCCGGTATTCCCGGCATCCGGGGCAGCGCGGCAGCGGACCGCGTGCTGGCCGAGGCGCGCCCGGAGCACGCCAAGATCGCGATCCTGGCCATTCCGCAGCCGCTGGAAGCCGGCGAAGCACTGGCCAAGCTGCGCGTCATCAACCCCTCGCTGACACTGCTGGCGCGCGCCCACAGCGATGCCGAGGTCAAGCACCTGCTCGAACATGGCGCCGACGGCGCGGTACTGGCCGAGCGCGAACTGGCCTATTCGCTGGCCGAAATGGTGATGTCCACCCCGCCGTATCGCGCGTTGAACGTGCCGGCGTCGTAGTTGGGCGCGCGCGGATGGCGCTTTCCGCAAAACCCGTCCGCCGTCAGCACGTCATCTACGCACAAGCTGCTTCTGGAGCTGGCGCGTCTGTACGGCGGTAAGCGCTGCATCCGACAGCAGCGGCGTCCGCCCCGGATGACCAACACGCCGAAGCCCGTCGGCGTCCAACGCCCGCGGGCTTTTCCATTTCTGGCAGACACTTCAGTTCGAAAACATCGGCTTGATCGCTGTTCCAAACTGCGACCAGGGCAGCAAAAACCTCCCTTCAGACACACTTGATAATCATTCCCATCAAGCGCAGGATGAGCGCCCGTTTACTTGACGGCCTCTTCCATGGCGGTTGCAGTCGGCATCCTCAATGCATTGCCAAGCGTGCAGCTCTGCGAGCTGCTGGGCCGTCTCGGCTATGGCTTCGTGGTGCTGGATCTGGAGCATGTGCTGCGCGCGCCCGACGAACTGGAGCATGCCATCCGTGCCTGTGAACTGTCCGGCTGCGAAGCCTGGGTGCGGGTGCCGGAGGTGGACGAAAAACTGATCGGCCGGGTGCTGGATGCCGGTGCGCGCGGGATCGTGATTCCGCGGGCCGAGTCTGCGGCGCAGATCGCTGACGCCGTCGCTGCGGCGCGCTTCCCGCCGCTGGGCCGGCGCGGCATCACCGGCGGCCGTGTCACCGGCTTCGGCAACGTCGATCTGCCCACCTACATCGCGCAGGCCAATGCGAACATCCGTCTCGTGCCGATGATCGAAAGCGCCGCCGGCGTGGCTGGCCTGCCGGAGATTCTTGCCATCCCGGGCGTGGCCCTGGTGATGGAAGGCGCGCTGGATCTGGCGCTGGATCTGGGTCTGGGCGCGCAGCCCACCCACCCGCAGGTGTGGCAATTGCTGCTGCAACTGCATGCAAAGTGCATTGCTGCAAACGTCCCGTTCTGCCCCAATCCGCGCACCGACGCGCAACGTGCGCACTGGCTGCAACAGCCACAGTTGCGCTGGATGCTGGCCGGCGAAGACCGCGCGCTGATCCAACGCGCCTTGCGCGGCCATTTGGCCAGCCTTGCCGTCCCCCAATCACCTCCCGCCTGCAGGAGCACGCCGTAGATGTCGACGTTCCGTTTCCACGCCCTGGCCATCGCTATCGCGGCGAGCACGCTGACGCTGCCGCAGCTGACGCGCGCAAGCGATACGCCGACGACCGATGCGCTTGATGCGACCGTTAGCGGCACGCCGATCCGTGCGCTGGACGCGATCCAGGTGCAAGGCAGCCTGCTCGGGCGCTCCAAGCCCGACGATGTGCAGCGTTATGCCGGCAGCCGCCAGGTGATCGACCGTGACCAGTTGCGCAATGGCGGCAATCGTTCGCTGGACGATGCCCTCCAACGCGTGCCGGGCATCAAGATTTTCGATGAAACCGGCACCGGCGCGCTGCCGCAGCTGATGCTGCGCGGCCTGTACGAAAGCCGTAGCGGTCGCGTGCAGGTGCTCGAAGACGGCATTCCATTGGCGTTGGCCCCGTATGGGCAGACCAGCCTGTCGCTGTTTCCGGTAGGACTGAACCAGATCGACCGCATCGACATCGTGCGCGGCGGCGCAGCGGTACAGTACGGGCCGAATAACGTGGGCGGAGTGATCAACCTGGTCAGCAAGGAGATCCCGAGCGCGTGGAGCACCACGCTGGCGCACAAGGTCACCGCCGGCGGCCAGGGCCGGTTCCTGCAGGACAGTGCGCTCAGCAGCGGTGGATATCTCACCGATAACTTCGGGATGCAGATCGATGCCAATCGCACCTATGGCCAGTACTGGCGCGCGCATAGCGACACCGACATCAGCAATCTGCGCGTCCGTGCCGAATGGTGGCTGGACGACACCAAGCTGCTCAAGGCCAGCGTGCAGCGGTACCTGGTCGACATGGATCTGGCCGGCGCGCTGAGCCCGGATGATTATCGGCGCGACCCGCGCCAGTCCACGCGCCCGCTGGACAGCTTCAACGGCCGCACCACACGTACGTCGCTGAGCTACGAACAGCTGCTGGGCGATTGGGGACCGCTGCAGGACGTGCGCCTGGACTGGAGCAACTTCAGTGCACTCAGCAGTCGCAATTTCATCGTCGGCATGCGCCAGGCCTCCACCGAAACCTGGCGCTCGGACCTGCCACCGCAACTGCGCCAGACCGCACCGCGCGATTTCCGCGTGGTCGGCAGCGAACCACGGCTGAGCTGGAGCATGGGCGATGCCGGTGGCGTGCGTCAGCAGTGGACTGCCGGGGTGCGTGCAGTGCGCGAGGACATCGATTTCCTGGTCGGCAATCTGCGTCTGAGCGACGGGCTGTTCACCACCGTGCGCGATTGGCGGTTCGAAGACCGCGCGTTGGCCGCATACGTCAGCAACGCCATCACCTTGCCGGGCGAGCGCGTGACGATCACGCCGGGCCTGCGCTACGAACGCCTGGATTCGCGCTATTTCAATCGCGCCACCGGCGTCAGCACGCTCAACCAGACGCGCGATGTCCTGCCCGGCCTGACGGTGGGCTTCCAGGCAACTGAGCAGTGGTTCTTCTACGCCGACGGGCAGCGCTCGATGCGCGCGCCGCAGGTGACCCAGATCATCTTCGGCAACAACCTGGATGCCGAACTGGCCTGGAATTACGAGGCGGGCGCGCGCTATCAACCCAACGAGCGCACACGTATCCAGTTGGGTGGCTATCTCATCGATTTCGATCAACAGATTCAACTCGACAACACCACGCGCGTGTTCCGCAACCTGGGCAAGACCCGCCATCAAGGTGGCGAGCTGGAATTGCAGTGGAGCCCTGAGCAACTGCGTGCGCTCACCCTCAACGCCAGTTATGCCTATCTGGATGCCAGCCAGGAATCGGGCGCCTTCCGCGGCTTGCGTGTGCCTTACACCTCCCGCAACCAGATCACGCTGGGCGGCACTTACGCGCTCGGTCACACCACTGTCGCGCTTTCCGGCTATTACTTCAGCAAGGCCTTCAGCGACGCGGCCAACACCGTGCAAGAGAATGCCATCGCGTCGGTGGGTCAGTTGCCGGCCTACATGGTCTGGAACACGCAAGTGAGCCATACCTTGTTCGAACGCGATGGACAGAAGTTCAGTGCATCGTTGGCGATCAACAATCTGTTCGACCGGCACTACTGGTTTCGTGGCGTGGACACCAGCCCCTGGGGGCGCCAGGCCGCGCCTGCGCGCACCGTCACTGCCGGACTGGAGTACACGTTTTAAACCTGCATCACGTGGCAAGCGCTGCACACGACCAACGCAAAGGCGTAGGTTGCGCGTGAAGCAACGGCGGTCGTACTGACAGCCGCCAAGACAACACGGCGTGCATGAGGCACGCGTCATTGCCGCAGCACGCGGCATGCGATCGACGTATCGCAGGCCACCCACCGCCGCCATGGCGCCAGGCAGCCCGTTTCAGTACCGGTTTCCCCCACCGTCCTGTCGAACGAGAGCTGCCATGACTGCGACATCCGCTGCACCGTTGGTGATCCTCACCCATGTCTGCCATCCGGCCATCACCGAAGGTTTCCTGCCGGCCGCGCACGCGCTGGGCCTGCCGGTGTGGTTGCTGACCGACCACCGGCTCGACCACCTGGCTTATTTCCGCGAGCATCCGAGCCATGCACCGCAGCAGGTGATCGAATGCGACGTGTTCAATCCGCTCGGCGTCCTCGACGTATTGCACGATGCAGGCATCGCCCCGCGCGCGGTCTTCAGCAATAGCGACCACCTGCAGACCAGCACCGCGCTGGTGGCCGCAGCGCTTGGCCTGCCGGGCAAGGACTGGCAGGTGTGCTACGCCGCCAAGAACAAGGCCGCGATGCGCCAACGCTTGCGTGCGAATGGGCTGCCCTGCCCATGGTTTTGCACGCTGGCGCCGGGCGCGGCGTTGCCGGCACAGATTCCATGGCCTGTGGTGGCCAAACCTCGCGAGGGCGTGGCGAGCCTGGATGTGCGCCACTGCGCCGATGCAGCGCAATTGCAGGCCTACCTGGACGATGTATGGCAGCGCCATCCGCAGCGCGCCGTGCTGTTGGAAAGCATGCTGGAAGGTGCGCTGTTTACGCTGGAAACGCTGGGCGATGGCAAGCGCCTGCAAGCCGTCGGCGGCTTCAAGGTGCGGTTGTCGCCGCCACCGCATTTCGTCGAATGCGAAGCGCAGTGGGATGCCGACGTGGACACCACGGTGATCGCCCAGGCGCTGCAACAGTTGCGCGCGTTCGGTGTCGGCTTCGGGCTGTGCCATAGCGAATTCATTCTCACCGGCGACGGGCCGGTTCTGGTGGAGATCAATTACCGCAGCATCGGCGACCGTCGCGAATTCCTGCTCGACGAGATGTTTGCCAAGCAATGGTTCAACGCGGCGCTGGCACCGCATCTGGGCCTGCCGTTGCCACAGCTACGCAGTGCCCATGCACATGCCTTGCTGCGCTACTACGTGGCAGAACACGATGGCGAACTGGTCGCCGCCAGCGAAGACCACCGCCAGCGCGATGCGCACAGCGACGTGCAGTACCGGCGGATGCGCGCACCGGGCGAGCGCATCCGCCTGAGCCATTCCAACAAGGATTACCTGGGCGTGCTGAGCGCGTTGGCACGCGATGCGCAGACCCTGCAACACGCAGTGGTGCAGGCCGAAGCGGGGCTGCAGTGGCGCATCGATGGCGCGGAACTGCGCGCATGAGCAGCATGGCCGACCAACGCTACATCGCCACCCGCATCATCGATGCCTGCCTGCGCGAAGACCTGCGCGGGATCGCGACCCGCGGCAGTGCCGCGGTACCGGACGCCGAGGTGCTGGCGCAGTGGACCGACCCCATCCCGGTGCAAGGCTGGTGGCGCATCGCCCACCTGCCCGGCGGCACGGTGTGGCTGCCGATCCACCGTCAAGGCGCGCTGCAGGACATCGGGGCCTGCGGCGACAGCTGGATTGTGCGCAACAACGACGGCGTGCATGTCGAACGTGGCGCACACGCCTGGTTGCAACGCCTGGGTGCACAGCTCGATAGCGAAACGCAACAGCTGCATCGCGCCTACGCCGACGAAGCCGACTGCGCCGCTGCGCACCGCGGGCTGGCGCGGCAGGCCTACCACGCGCAGGCACCGGCGTTGCGCACTGCGCTGCATCACCGCGATGCCGCCGAGCGCGCCTACCGCTGCGACCAACTGGCCAGCTACCGCGACCATCCGTTCTATCCCACCGCGCGCGCCAAGGCCGGGCTGGAGGCGGCCGAGCTGCGCCACTACGCGCCGGAATTCGCGCCGACCTTTGCGCTGCGTTGGCTGGCGATTCCACAGGCGTTGGCGCAATGCACCAGCGCCCCGCCGGCCGCGCTATGGCCGCAGTTCGAAAACCTGGGTCTGCCGCCGGAACTGGCTGCCACGCATCTCGCATGGCCCGTGCATCCGCTGGTCTGGGAGCGCTTGGAGCAGGAAGGCTTCGCGCTGCCCGAGGGCGTGCAGCGAGCGCCGAACGCCTGGCTGGACGTGCGCCCGACGCTGTCGGTGCGCACGCTGGTGCCGTTGCAGCATCCGCACCTGCATCTCAAATTGCCCATTCCGATGCGCACGCTGGGCGCCCTCAACCTGCGTCTGATCAAGCCGTCCACGCTGTATGACGGGCACTGGATGGAGCGCGCATTGCGGCACATCGATGCGGTCGACCCTGCACTGCAAGGCCGTTGCGTGTTCGTCGACGAGTCGCACGGGGGGCATGTCGGGCAGACGCGGCATCTGGCCTATCTGGTGCGGCGTTACCCAGCGCTGGACGATGCCACGCTGGTCCCGGTCGCTGCACTGTGCGCGCCCATGCCCGATGGCCGCCCGATGGCGATCCATCTTGCCGAACGTTTTGCGCATGGCGAAGTGCTGCGCTGGTGGCGCGACTACACCGAGCTGCTGCTTGCCGTGCATCTGCGCCTGTGGCTGCGTTATGGCGTTGCACTGGAAGCCAATCAGCAGAACAGCGTGCTGGTGTATGCCGATGGCCAAGCCACGCGCCTGTTGATGAAGGACAACGACGCTGCGCGTATTGCGCTGCCGCAATTGCGGGAAGCGCTGCCGGAGGTGGATGCATTGGGCCCGTTGCAGGATGCGCGTATTGCGGTAGACGATCCACAGGCGTTGGCGCAGATGTTCTGCACGATCGTGCTGCAGCTGGATCTGCAGGCGGTGCTGGAAGGCCTGGCCGAATGGCAGCCCGCGCTCCGCGCGCCGCTGTACGCGCAGTTGCAGGCCCAGGTCGCTGCAACGCTGGCGCAGGTGGAAGGCGACGGCATCGATATCGGCCCCGCACGCCGCCTGTTGGCCGCGCCACGGCTGCCGGTGAAGTACCTGCTCAGCGCCGGCAGCCTGCTCAGCAAGCAGCTCACCGGCGCCACCGACATCAACAAGTTCTACGGCGACAGCGCGCCCAATCCGTTCGGCGATGCGTTCGCCGATGCGCGACATCCGCCGCGCACGCAAGCGGGCGCGGCGCGATGAGGCGCATCCTGGGTCCGGTGCTGGCTGCGCATTATCTGGCGGCATTCACGGCGCTGGGCATGCCGCTGTTTCTGCCGCAGGTCTTGGCCGAACTCGCACCGTCGGCCGCCGTGGGCTGGAGCGGCGTGCTGTATGTATTGCCCACGCTTTGCACCGCGCTGACGGCAAGCACCTGGGGACGTTGGGCGGACCGCAATGGACGCAAGCGTTCGCTGCTGCGCGCACAACTGGGCCTGGCGCTGGGCTTTGCGATTGCCGGCTTCGCGCCGTCGCTGACCTGGCTGGTGATCGGCCTGATCGTACAGGGCACCTGCGGCGGTTCGCTGGCGGCGGCAAATGCGTATCTGGCCAGCCAGCCGCAGGCCGGCCCGTTGGCGCGTGCGCTGGACTGGACTCAATATTCGGCCCGGCTTGCCATGGTGAGTGCGCCGGCACTGCTGGGCCTGGCACTGGCGCTGGGCCCTGCGCAATCGCTGTATCGCGCACTGGCGTTGCTGCCATTGATTGCGTTTGCGTTGACGTGGCGACTGCCGGCCGATCAGCCTGCTGCGCGAGAACACACTGCCGGCACACCTGCTACGTCTTTGAAGCAGGCCGCTTCATCGCCTGCATCGCCGCGCACCATCGCCGCGCCCTCGTGGCCAACCCTGCTGCTCGCCCAGTTCTTGTTCTGCTTCGCGATGGTGGTGACGTTCCCGTATTTCATTCCGTATGCGCTCGCGCGCGGCGCAGGCCACGATGCGCTTGCCGGCCTGCTCTACAGCCTGCCGCATCTGGTGTATCTGGTGGTGCTGCCGTGGTGGCGACGCGGCGATGGCCAAGCATGGCTGCTGCCGGGCCTGGCGTTGTTCGCGGTGGCCTGCGTGTGGCAGGCGCTGTTGCACGATGCGCTCGCACTGGCAGCAGCGCGGCTGTTGTTCGGCTTCGGCATGCTGTTCGGGCTGCGTGGACTCAACCGCAGCCTGGCGCACATCGCCAGCGGGCATAGCGCCGGGCGACTGTTCGGCCGCTTCGATGCCTGCGGCAAATGGGCCGGCGTCTTCGCCGGTGCCGCCGCCGGTGCGCTGGCGCAGGCGTCCGGCCCCGCCACCCCTTTCCTGGCTGCCGCGCTGGCCGCGGCCACTGCTGCACTCACCGTTCTGGTGCGCTTCCCTTCGAGGAGAACTGCCGATGTCGCCGCACACGATGCATGACCCCTGGTACGACAGCATGGCCGACGCGCAGGCCTGCAGCTGCTGGTTGAACTGCTATCTGCGCGAATTCGCGATTCCGCAGCATGCGGTGCAGTTCGACTATCGCGGACTGGATCGGCCCGGCCCACGCGTGGCAGAACAACGCTGGCTGCGCATCGATCTGGGCGAGAGCGGTGCGCTGTGCGTGCGTATCGCCCATGCCGATCGCCTGGGCCGCTGCCGTTTCGCCTCCGCGCCGTTTCTCAAGAGCGCCGGCAAACCGTGGCATAGCCTGGATGCGCAAGCGCTGGCACGCTGCCTGCTGCAGGCCTTGGGCAGCGCGCAGGCCATCAACCCGGAGCTGCTGGCGCAAAGCGCCAACAGCCTGGCCGTCACCGCTGCATTATTGCGCCAGGCGCAGGTCACCCCCGCCACCGGCGAGGCGATGATCGACGCCGAACAATCGATGCTCTGGGGGCATGCGTTGCACCCCACGCCCAAGAGCCGCGAGGGCGTGGATCTGGATCAGGTGCTGGCCTGCGCACCGGAAGCGCGGGCGGCGTTCCAGCTGTTCTGGTTCCGCATCGACCCGCGCCTGCTACGCACACAGGGACGCGACGTGCGCGCGACACTAAGGCAGCTCTGCGGCAGCGACGATCTTTACCCCTGCCACCCCTGGGAAGCGCAGCGGCTGCTCGACGCCCCCTTGCTGCGCAGCTTGCAGGCGCGCGGCCTGATCGCGCCGGTCGGCCCGTTGGGCGATGCACTGCGGCCGACCTCGTCGGTCCGCACGCTGTATCACCCGGAACTCGCGTATTTCCTCAAGTGTTCGGTGCATGTACGGCTCACCAACTGCGTGCGCAAGAACGCTTGGTACGAACTGGAGAGTGCGGTTGCGCTCACCGAACTGCTGGCACCGAGCTGGCGTGCCCTGGCCACACAGGTGCCGGGTTTCGATGTGATGCTGGAGCCGGCGGCGACGTCATTGGACGTGGCCTCGGTCGATCCCGCATTGCATGCCGCCGACCCGCTGGCCGCACGCGGCCTGTCGGAAAGCTTCGGCATTCTGTACCGGCAAAGCATTCCCGCCGCGCAACGGGCACGCTGGCAACCGCAGGTGGCTGCGGCCTTGTTCACCTGCGATGCGCAGGGCAATAGCGTGTGCGCTGCGCGCCTGCGGGCGCTCGGCAGCGCGCAGATGGACCGCCCAACCGCAACGCTGCTGTGGTTCCGCGCCTATGCCGGGCTGCTGCTGGATGGGGTGTGGAGCGCGCTGTTCCAGCATGGCATCGCGCTGGAGCCGCACCTGCAAAACACCGTGATCGGTTTTGCCGGCGGCTGGCCGACGCGGGTGTGGGTCCGCGACCTGGAAGGCACCAAGCTGCTCGCCCATCACTGGCCGGCCGCGCGCCTGCGCGGCGTCGGCGAACGCGCACGCCAATCGCTGTACTACACGCCAGAACAGGGCTGGAACCGGGTGGCGTATTGCGCGCTGGTCAACAATCTGGCCGAGGCGATCTTTCATCTCGGCGAAGGCGATGCCGCACTCGAAGCGCGGCTATGGCAATGCGTGGGCGAGATCGCATTGCGCTGGCAACAACGCCATGGCGCGCAAGCGGCGCTGCAAGGCCTGCTCGACGGCGCACCACTGCCGGGCAAGAACAATCTGGGCACCCGTCTATGGCAGCGTGCCGATCGCCAATCCGACTACACCGCGCTGCCAAATCCCATCCCCCGCATCGCGGCGCAGCGGCAGGTGGCGGCGTGAGTCTGCAGATCGATACCGCCGCAATGCTTGCTGCCTTGCCGCAGGTGCGCGAACGCTGCGATGGCCAGATCTGCGCGTATGTCTACGATCTGGCCGCATTGGACAGGCATGCGGCCTGGATGCGTGCGCAGTTGCCGGCGCAGTGCGAACTGTTCTATGCGGCCAAGGCCAATGCAGAGCCACCGATCCTGCGCACGCTGGCACCCCATGTGGACGGCTTCGAGGCCGCCTCCGGTGGCGAACTGGCCTGGCTGCATGCGCAGCAACCACAGGCGCCCTTGCTGTTTGGCGGCCCGGGAAAACTCGACACCGAGCTCGCCCAGGCAGCCGCCCTGCCCGACTGCACCGTGCATGTGGAAAGCCTGAGCGAACTCGAACGGCTGGCGGAGGTCGCTGCGCACGCCGGCCGCTGCGTGCCGGTGTTTCTGCGCATGAATATCGCCGTGCCCGGCGCCCAAAGCACGCGCTTGATGATGGGCGGGCAGCCCTCGCCTTTCGGTCTGGATCCGTGCGATCTGCACGCAGCGATGCAGCGACTACAGGCGAGCCCATCGCTGCGCCTGACAGGCTTTCATTTCCATCTGATGTCGCATCAACGCGACGACACCGCACAACTGCATCTGATCGCCGCTTACCTGCGCATCGTGCAGCAGTGGCGGCACACCTATGCGCTTGGCCCACTGCGCGTGAACGCCGGTGGCGGCTTCGGTGTGGATTATCTGGCACCGGACGCGTCGTTCGACTGGGCCGGCTTCTGCGCCGGGCTGCCTGCCCTGCTGCGCGACCATGGCACCGACCTGCGCCTGCGCCTGGAACCGGGCCGCTATGTCAGCGCCAGCTGCGGCTGGTACCTGATGGAGGTGCTCGATCTCAAACGCAGCCACGGCGCCTGGTTTGCGATCGCCCGCGGTGGCACGCATCACTTTCGTACGCCGGCCGCGCAAGGCCACGATCATCCGTTCCGTGTATTGCGCGGTGAGCGTGCGCCAGTGTTGCGCGAGACCCCGGTGACCCTGGTCGGCCAGTTATGCACGCCCAAGGATGTGCTGGCACGCGATCAGCATGTCGCCGCGCTGGCGCCTGGCGATTGCCTGGCCTTCCCGCTAGCGGGCGCGTATGCGTGGAATATTTCGCATCAGCAGTTCCTGATGCACCCGCCGCCGCAGAAGGTGTTTCTAAGGAAGGTCTGATCAAC